>CAVBPN010000164.1:0-28596 GCA_963597235.1 bacterium | reverse complement strand
CACCATAATGTCCGAATCAGCATTTGTATCTGTGTCAGAAGCAACTGCGATCATATCCTCTGCATCAGCATCTGACATTTCGACTTCGTCCGCTTCGGTATTTTCTGCATCTGCCACTTCTGCATCAGACGGAATCTCAACATATCCGACGATCGACTCATCACTCAGGGAGTAGCTCTGTTCCGTCACACTGTCCTGTACATCACCTTCGATCGCAGTGATCTTTCCATTTTCGTTATCAACCGCTTCGATGATTCCCACCCGTGTCGGATAATTGCTGTCCGTGTTTTCGGTATCATCACTGTCGTGGAAGAAAGCCAGGTCACCGGCTTTCGGTGTATATCCGTCCTCATCATCAATGTACAGTTCAGGATGTTCGTTCATCCATGCCGCACTGTCTGCTTCCGTTACCTGATACTCATCCGGAACATTTGCATACCTGAGGCAGAAGCTTGCGAATAATGTATTCCAGTCTTCATATGCCGAACCATACCAGTCGCCGTATCTTGTATAACCTTTCTGTTCATCATTATCATTAATAATGAAGTTTCTCGTACTTTCTTCATATCCGATCTGCGTCTTTGCTATACCAACAAGATTACCTGCATAATCATCTGTCAGTGTTACATCCTGCAATGTAGCTTCCCATTCACTCGAATCTTCTTTTTCATTGACAGCTACCGGAATGGTGTATTCAGTTCCTACTGTAGATCCAAGTGCATCTGTAACAGAAACTCTCAGGGTGTATATTCCGCAGTTCTGAGGCATATATGTGATCGTGTCAGCATTTAATGACTCCCCAATCGCAAGATCCTGATTGCAGTAAATTTCAAAATATTTGCTAAGAGGAGCTTTACCTCCGGTCGCTTCAACATTAAAGACAATTTTATCTTCATTCGCAACCGCATATTTCATATCTGTCGATATTACAACATCAATATCTTCAACCTCTTCATTTGAATCTGTGGATTCGCTTTCCGAATCAGCAAAATCGCTTTCTGATTCAGTAGATTCCTCTCCTGTATCCATTGATGCAGCACCTGAATCCGTTCCTTCTTCAATAACCACCTCGCCGGATTCACCGCCCTGTTCAGCCGCATAGCATTCATCCCCATGCGTATGTTCATCCAGACCGCATATCAGGTTTCCCTCTTCGTCATAGCAGGAATCACTATGCGTATGTTCCTGTATATAACAGGATGTCTCCTGCGAGGCTCCTACCGACAGTGCAGAAATATTCACACCCTGCAACAGCAGGCAAAACATCAGCATAACGCTAAGTAATCTTTTTGTTCTTTCGTGTCTTTGCTTTCTTCTTCCTGAAGGATGTCTGCTCATTCTTTCTCTATCCTTTCCATATATCGTGTACACTGAAAACATCATCTTATTTCGACATTATATGTGCACTTCTCCCTTTAACTGTGGCCTATTATACATTTTCTATACCAACCTCCTACCAACGTTTTTCACGTAAAAAGAGAGGGGATCCAATAATTTTTTAATATTGGATCCCTCTCTCTTTTTTACCCAGATCAGACTTACCATCATTCAGCCTTTTCATAAATAAGATTTCCTAATATGTATTCGCCCCACGAGTATTCTGATAAAAATTCATCTCTGAATTTTTCTTCTGATTCGCAGTTGCCATCCAGCCATGAATAATAGTCACAGTCAAACATTTCCACGTTTGCTATCTGGCCTCTGGCAGTCGAAAAAATCAGATTCTCCAGCCCCTGTTCCTTAAGATGATCTTTCAGACGTTTCAGTGCATTGTAATATACTTTCATCTTTTCGTTGCTATATTCCCTTAACTCCCATATGGTACTGTAAATTTCTTCGTTGCTGATTTCTCTGCCCCGTCTTACCAGTATGAGTGCCAGAATTTCTTTTGCTTTTCCGTTAAGTTTTATCGGGGTTCCGTCTTTCATAATGACAAATCTTCCAAACATCTGCACGTAGATAGTTTTTTTCTGCCTGCGAACAAGCAGTCTCATTTTTTTCATTGTTTTTTCGAGAATCTCTTCATTGTAAGGTTTCAGGATGTAATCATCACCACCCAGCTGATTTGATTCACGTATATAATCATCATATGCCGAAATAAAGACAACCAGAAGTTCCGGTATCTTCTCTTTTAAGATTTTTGCACATTCTATTCCGCTCATATCTGATACCTCGATATCCAGAAAAGCGATTTCAAACGAATGGGTTTCAGCATATTCAATGGCATCCTCTGCATATTCAAATGTAGCTGTCACGTTCAGATCTTTTATATTCTGACTGATCCGCATAAAGGAACTTATCATCAACGGTTCATCATCAAGTATTATTGCTCTCATAGCTTGCCTCTTTCTCTTGGAATCCAGACAGTGATTCTGGTTCCAATGCCTATTTTACTGTCAATCACAACTTTTGCATTCTGGTGCTTTGTCAGTCTGAACATAACATTGTCAAGACCTATTGATTCGCGTTTTCCTTCTGTAACTTCATCTCTCACTTTCTGGTAGTCAAATCCTACCCCGTCATCTTCTATGATTATCTGATTATATTCTTCCAGAGTCTCTGTCGTAATAGTCACTGTCCCGCCTTTTTTACCTCTTTTATGTATTCCGTGCCGGATCGCATTTTCAACGAGAGGCTGTATGCTGAGCGGAGCAATTTTAAATTCTTCTGACTCAAGATCATAAACCACATTCAATCGATCTCCCATGCGCATTTTTTCGATATTCACATAAGCCTGTATATTATTCATCTCCTGCTGTATTGTGATCAGATCTCCATTCTGCATTGTCCGTATACATGCTCGAAGATATACTGTAAAGTCATATATCAGATCAGAAGCATACTGTGGATTTTGAAGCACTACCTCCCGGATAGAACTCAATGCATTATATAAGAAATGAGGCTGCATCTGACTTGTTGAATTGTTTACCCTCATTATTTCAAGATTATGTTCTAATTGTTCCACCTCCTGGCTGACAATCTTCTGGCGTCTCACAAATTCTGATATATCTACAACCACTGAATAGCCATACATATAAGTTGAATCACTTTTTATCGATTCCATTGTATCCAGTACTGTAATAATTTCTCCAGTTTTACGATACATCCCATACTTACATGTCCTGACTCCCGGAAACAAAGCCGCTTCCTTTAAATAATTCTCAAACTTTTCACGGTCATCCTCGATGACCAGACTGACATATTGTCCATCCAGCAGCTCTTTTAATTCGGCTTCTGTATATCCAAGCATCTTGCATAATTTTGAACCAATATATTCCAAATGCAGCGGATAATTCAGGTAATACCGATATGTTCCACCAGGAATCTGATCAAACATATCTATCTTCTCTTTCAGTTGCAGATGTTCGTCACTACTTTCACGAAAACTGCCCAAAATCTTAATGACTTCTCCGCTTTCTCCGACAACTGGCATCATTGTGACAGCCAGCATCTTATAAGAATATCTGCTCTTACAGTAAATCGATTCAAAAGAAGTCGTTATCTTTTTTTTAATAGTGTAATTTAATTCTCTGAGCAGACCATCAAAATCAAATTCCGGGTGTATTCGCCTATGCCTTTCCATCTCTGTCTGTTCAAAAAAATCATCTTTTATTTCGCATCCAAGAATTTCGGAAAATGATTTATCCGGCAGAACCTTTCCATTTATCAGATCGTATTCACATATCACACAGTCCATCTTCAATAACAAATCAACAATTCTCTCATATTGTGCATTCTTCTCACCATATTTCTGTCTGACGTTTTTCATCTGAATAAAACTTAAAATCAGAAATACTATGATTCCCAGAATAAAACTGACAGAAGCCAGCAGTACCAGTCTTCTGATTGCAACAAGATTTGATGCATATTTCTCCTGTGCTGTACCCAGGTCAACAATGCAGACCAGATGCCAGCTGTTTTGTTTAACAGCAGCATATGCCAGAATATCTTCACTGTTTTCTCCTGTAATTACGCTTCCACTCTGTTCTACTGCCAAATCTTTCAGTTCATTCTTAAGTTCCGGATACACCTCGCATATGTTGTCTGTTGACTCATATTTTCTCTGTGCCCGTTTGTTTTTTACAAGAATATCTCCATTTCCATCAACGATCATTGAACTCTCGCTGTTATTAAACATAGTCTGCTGAAACAGATTTTTTCTTATTACTGATATTTCCTTACTTTCAAATACAACTCCTGTCACTTTTCCGCCCTGTCTTATCGGTGCAGAAAAAATAACTCTCGGCTCGTTTCCTGATTTTGTTGCCTCTAAATATGAACAGACATACTCTTTTTCTCCGGTCATGATCTCGCTGAAGTAATCTCTGTCTGCGACATTTCCGAGATGTTTGCCCTGATAGGTGATGACATTGCCGTTTTTGTCTGCATAGGCAAGCATACATAATTCGTTTGTTTCTGCAACTGCTCTCAGGATTTTCTGAGTTTTTTTATCTACAAAAGACAAGCCATTTTCAATCATGGCTGCCACTGTGGACACACTTTTTAATTCATCTTCTATTGTCTGATCAATCAGCTGTGCCTGCTGCTTCGCAAGAAATCCTGATTCATCAGTTACTCTTTTTAGTACAACTCCTTTAGTTGTATTATTGGTTAATCCGATTACAAAGAGACAAATTACAATGACTATCAAAAAGATACCGAAACTTATGCTATAGTTCCTTTTATTCCCAAAAGCATACGTGTGATTTTTCATTTTATTTTCCTGTCTTTAGTCGTTTCTCATTGTTTGGCTGAGTATTACCCCCCCTTATTTTATTTTATCTCTTCTACACCAACTGCTTACCAACGTTTTTCCACAGTCAGCTGCCACATATTAACAATTATGTCGAATTAAAAAAAGTGACAATATCACATTTGCCACTTTTATCAACTTTATATCAGATTGTATATTTCCTCTTTATTCAGAATTTCTATTTTGCCATGACCTGTCCGTATCAGATTATTCCCGGCCATGCATTTCAGCGTCTTTGTAACAACTTCCCTTGCACTCCCAATTTCATTTGCAATTTCTTCCTGTGTAACCTTTATTACCATTGTATCCTGCTGATTTCTTTTCTCCCACAGATAACGTGCGATCCTCTGATCTACTCTCTTAAACATAATATTCTGCATCGTCCACATGACATAGTTAAAACGTTCTGCGGTCTTCTTATATAAGTAATTTTCAAATACTATATTCTCTTTCATGATCATCTGCAGATCTGCTGCCGGAATAGTTACTGTCTCCGTATGCTCAACTGCTTCTATCAGAATCTCAAAATCTATTTCTTCCATCAGACATCCTGCTGAAAGGACACATACATCTCCTTCAGTCAGACGGTAAAGTGTGATTTCTCTTTCACCCCCCCCCAGAAGAAATTATGTATACACGCATACATCCTTTCTGAATGATCAGAAGTCCTTTGCATCCCTGTGTTGTATTGTAAATCGTTCGTCCCTTTTCGAATATTTCCAGTCTCCATGAATTGTTCATGCGTTCCTTTTGCTCTTTCGCAAAGCTTTTCCAGAAGGGAAAAGTTTCAGAAAAATCTACGGGAATATTATCTTTTTTCAACTCGGAAATACGACCTGTAATAATATCATTGCGAAGCTTCAGAACTCTGCTTTCGATGATTTTTATCATTTCTATAAAGCTTTCATCTGAACCATCTGATGCGCTCTCCACTCCCCAGTCGAGCTCTATCTGACACGGCACAGAAACACACTCAATATTGCATCCCATATAAATAACAACATCAACTTCTGGAATATCTGAAATAAGTTTCGTATAATGCCCATCTTCCAACAGACTGATATTATATTCTGTTTTCAATATCCTGATTGCACGGCTGCTTATTTCTTTTCCTGATGCGACTCCGGCAGAATATACTTCCATAACATCTGATGCCAGTTTTTTTGCCAGTGCTTCTGCAATCTGACTCCTGCAGCTGTTATGTTTACATAAAAATGCAACTTTCCATTTTTTCGTCTTTAATTCTGTAGACATATTTTTTCTCACTCTTCCTTCTCCCTGGGAATCCAGATGCTTATCTGAGTTCCAACTCCTACCTTGCTCTTGATCACAACTTTTGCATTATGATGTTTTTTCAGTCTGAACATAATATTATCGAGGCCTATAGATTCACGTTTTCCTTCCGCCACTTCATTTCTTATCTTTTCGTAATCAAAGCCAACCCCATCATCCTTGATCACTATCTTGTTATACTTATCCAGCGTATAAGTTTTAACAGTAACAGTTCCACCTTTTTTTCCTTTTCTGTATATACCATGCCTGATCGCATTCTCCACAATTGGCTGTATACTGAGGGGCGGGACTTTGAACTCTTCTGACTGAAGTTCATAGACTATATTGAGTCTGCTTCCCATTCGCATTTTTTCAATATTGACATATGATCGTATGTTTTCCATTTCCTGTTGTATAGTGATGGGGTCACCGCTCTGCATTGTACGAATACATGCACGAAGATATACAGTAAAATCATACAGCAGATCCGAGGCATATTTCTGATTCTGCAGCATCACTTCCCGGATAGAACTCAGAGCGTTATACAGAAAATGCGGCTGCATCTGGCTGACAGAGTTTCTTATTCTCACCGCTTCAAGATTATGCTCTAATTGTTCCACTTCCTGACGGATAATATTCTGTCTTCTTGCATATTCAGAAACATCAACGACTACTGAGTAGCCGTACATATTACCGGAATCATTTCGTATTGATTCCATTGTATCCAGTACTGTAATAATTTCCTGCTCGCTACTGTATACTCCATACTGGCAGGTGCTTACCCTCGGAGATAAAGCTGATTTTTTTATAAATTCACGAAATTTTTCTCTGTCCTCTTCAACAACAATATTTATATACTGATCCGCATCCATATTTTCCACGTCTGCCGCGTCATATCCCAGCATTCTGGCCAGATTTTCACCTACATACTCCAGACAGATCTGATCACCAAGCTTATATCGACGTGTTCCACCCGGAATCTGGTCGAACATATCTACTTTTTTCTTCAATTGTTGATGCTCAACACTATTTTCTCGGATATTTCCCAGAATTTTAACAACTTTTTCATTTTTTCCTAAAACCGGCATAAGTGTAATAGCCAGCATTTTATACTCATCACTATTCTTTTGAAATATTGATTCAAAAGAAGTCGTTGCCTTTTTATCAATAGCATAGTGTACCTCTCTCAGCAAGCCGTCAAAATCAAACTCCGGATGTGTTCGTTTATGCTCTCTAATCCGTTCAAAAAAATCGTCCTTTATTTCATAATCCAGTATCGACCGAAACAGTTCATTTACATAAACCTTTCCACTGACCAGATCATATTCGCATATTACACACTTCATTTTTGACAGAAGCTCAACAACTCTGTCAAATTGCTCTTTTTTATTCTTGTATTCGCGTCTGCCGTATTCAATTTCTTTTTTCAGTTCAAGCTTTTTGCGTTTTTTATCAGCATTCTTTACCTGTATCATACAGACACCTACAATACCTGAATACAGGATCAGTGCGATCTGTGCATTTCGATGCATTGGTGGATAAATCTGTCCTTCGGGCATATATACATAGATGTAATAATCTTTCCATTCAACCATAATTCCATAGTTGTGATTTATCGGTATATGTGTAATACTGCCGCTGTCCGTATTTTCTTTAAATATCTGTATGATGTCATTATCTGCTGTCTTCTGTCCCGTGAAATCTGTGTTGTTGGAAGCTATTATTTTATCTTCGTCTGCTACTATAATTGTTCCAACTGCCGGAACCTGATATCCTTCCAGGATATTCTGCAGCATTAAAGAATATTCCTCCTTCTCAGAACTGGCACACTGGTCATATGCTGTGCATTGCATTTTTATATAATCTGCTGTTTTTAAAAGTTCCTCTTCGGTCTGGTTAATACACATTCTCTGAGAATAAAATAATGTCGTAAACACAATCAGCATCCCCAGAAGAATAACGAACACCCATAGTTTTCTTCTTCTGTTTATATTTGTTAACTGTTTAAATATCTTTTTCATCTGGTAAGCAATCTCCCTTTATGTAATTGATACACAAAAAAAGCACTATAGAGATATAGAAAACCTCTTAGTGCTTTAATGATGCGTTATATTGCAACTGGCTACCATTTTACAGGTCCTATAGCTTTGCGTCACAACCTTTCAATTGCTTTGCCACATATATGTTTTTCTTCATTATATTATTCTCTTATTTTAATGTCAATCGGGAGATTGCCTGTAAACATATATGTTATACGTTACTTCTTACGCCGTTCACAGTAACTACACAATATAATCATTCATAGAATGTTTCATATGAAGCTGCATGGCCTGACGCACTCCATCTGCATCCCGGAGTTTCAGATAATTCATGATCATCCGGTGATCATTCACCACATCTGAAAAAAGTGTCTGCTTTAACTGGCTTTCCTCAAAAGCCTGTACAAGTGCATCATTTATAATTTCCATCAGTTTAATCCCAAACTCATTATGTGACGCCAGTGCGATCGCATTATGAAATTTCTCATTCAGTACAGGCTCTTCTTCTCTGGTCTCACTGACCTTCTCCAGCTCTTCACCGAGACGGAGGATTTCTTCCAGTTCTTCGTCTGTGGCTCTTTCGGTAGCATAATAAGCCATATCCGGCTCAAGCATCATTCGCAGCTCATATAAATCTTTTATTTTGATGTGCAGAACGTTTAATTCGTCAAATCCAAATTCATTTCCTGTAGCAGAATTCTCTGCCACAAAAGTGCCTTTTCCTCTTCTGACTTCAAGGACTCCCTGGGTAACCAGATACTGTATCGCCTCACGTATCGTTGTTCTGCTTACTCCGATCGCCTGTGCCAGTTCGTTTTCATTAGGCAGTTTCTCTCCTGGAAGATATTTCTTCTGTACAGTGATAAGGTCCAGTAATTCTGTTTTTGCTCTATCTGCCAGCTTCATGATATTATGTCCTCTCTCTTTAGAATTGTCATATGACATCATACAACATTCCAGGTCTTTCAGTCAAGACATCAGGACAGATAAATTATGATACACTCTTTAAATCCAGCGTTTCATTCATGCTTCCTGTTCGATATCCTTCGAGATCTACTGTCACATACTGAAAACCATAGGATTTCAGTTTTTCTGTAATATCCTTACAAACTCCCGCTTCCATCAGTTTTCCGATTTCTGCCGGAACAACCTCAATCCTTGCCATCAGGCCATGGATCCGAACACGTACCTGATGAAATCCATGATCCAGAAGCAATTGCTCCGCCTTCTCAACCATACCAAGCTTTTCCCGGCTGATCGTTTCACCATATACAAATCTTGAAGAAAGACAGGCAAAAGACTGCTTCTTCCAGGTCGGCAGCCCCAGTTCTTTCGAATAATCACGAATTTCCTGCTTTGTAAGCCCCGCTTCTCTCAACGGACTTTTGACTCCCAATTCTTTCACAGCGATCAGACCCGGGCGATAATCTCCGTTATCATCCATGTTGGAGCCTTCCACTATGTAGGCGATTTCATTTTCCTGTGCGATTTTTCCGATTTTTTCAAACAATTCTTTCTTACAAAGATAGCATCTGTTTGGCGGATTCTGGGAAAATCCATCAATGTCCAGTTCTTCAGACTGGCAGATTATGTGTCTGATTTTTTCTTTTTCGCAAAAAGCTTTCGCTTCATTCAGCTCCCTCTTCGGAAAAGAGCACGATTGTGCAGTTACTGCTATTACGTTCTCGCCCAGTACCTCATGAGCAACTTTCAGCAAAAATGTGGAATCAACACCGCTTGAAAAAGCAACTGCCACACTTCCCAGACTTCTCAGATACTCTTTTAAGTGTTCTAATTTATTTTCCATAATATACTGTCCTTCCGTTTTCTACTCAAGCCTCTCAATACTCTGCTTCATGATTGCCAGGGCTGCTTCTTCATCATAATCTCTGAGAAGTCCGGCTGCAAAAAGCACATATTGTCTGTCTATATACCTTTCTGTTCGCTCCGGCAGCAGGACGGAATCATCTTTAATACCATTTTTCTCCACCTGGTGAAGAATTGCAGAAGGATTCTGGCTTCTGATGACGGGTCCGCCGGTACCGATCACAGTCCTTATCCCTGTCAGATTTTTGCCCTTCTGAAGGACTCCCTGTATGCTGCTCCCTGTATATTCCAGCTTCCCTGCATGTCTTCTTACTGCTATTTTCAGGTCCTGCTCCGCAAGGATCTGTTCCTGTTTCCATTCTTTCTCTTCTGAAGGAATAAAGCTCTTCTCAAAAGCCCTGCGATGTATCTCATGAGAAAACTGTTCCGGAGTCATCCCTGCCTGCAGTGCCAGGGCAGGAACATCCAGTTCTTTCTCAAAGCATATACAGGATTCTCTCATTCCAAGGTCGGCTTCCACAGTTCGTTTGGCATAAGGTTCCTCTATTCCGACCTTTTTGCAGCCTTCATATTCCTGATTGATATTATAAGAATATATGTCTGTAGTGGCACCGCCAATGTCCGTTATCATCAGTTCTCCCAATCCGGGAGTTGCTGCTGTTCCCTTGCTCAGAAGTTCTCCGGCTGCAAGAACCGCTGCAGGTGTAGGCATCAGGACTCCGTCCAGTTTTCCTCTGACTTTTTCCAGTCCTTTCATATTTACGATTCTTTCCATAAAGAGATGTCGGATCAGTTCCTGTGCCGGTTCTACATTCAGAACTCCCACATTTGGAAGAATATTTTCTACAAGAAAGCATTCCTTCTCATGACTTTTCATCAGCCACTGAACTCCTCTGGCCGCCTCCCTGTTTCCGGAATATACGATCGGAACATGTACTCCGGATTCCGCAAGGATCCGGGCATTGTGCAGAACCATTGTCTGATTTCCCTTCTCGTAGCCCCCGCAGAGCAGAACAATTTCAAGATCCATATCTGCAATCTTTTTTGCTGATTCCTCACTGAGCATTCCATAGTAAACGCCCATGATCTTTGCTCCTGCTCCGAACACGGCCGCCTGTCCTGCTGCAATAGAAAGGTTCTTTGTAAGTCCGACCACTGCCATCCGAAGTCCTCCGGCAGCACTCGATGATGACAGCTTTAATGCCTGATCAAACTCCTCTTCTGAAAGCACTTTTCTTACTGAATCAAAACATTGTTCCAATGCGATCCCGGCATCCGTATGAACCGTAGAATGTGCCTGGTCGGTCAGCAGGATTTTCTTTTCTCTCAGATCTGCCAGGACTATTTTGGTAAATGTACTTCCAAAATCTATAAGTATCGCATGTTTTATCATTATTTCGCCGTTTCTTTATTTTTCTCCCGGCATGGTTTTGCCTTCGCCAAATGCCACTGCGTTTTCGAGTGCATGTTCCACCATATCCCGCACGGCATGATCTGTAAAAAATGCTGTATGCGGTGTGATCACCACATTTGGAAAGCTTTCCAGGACAGCAACATCATGATCTGTCAGAATATTGTTTTTGTGATCGATATTATAAATAGTAGGTTCATTATCCAGTACATCCAGACCTGCTGCACTGATGATTCCCTGCTCCAGACCGCTGATCAGTGCTTTGGTATCTACATTGGAGCCTCTGGAAGTATTGATGATGATCACATTCTTTTTCAGCAGCTTAAGGGACTCCATGTTCAGCATATGATAGGTTTCTTTAGTTCCCGGTGCATGGAAAGTAATGATGTCAGAGGTTTTGAGCAGTGTCTCATAATCTACATATGTGGCATACTGTTTTACCTCGTCCATTTCATACTGGTCATAAACCTGTATCCTGCATCCAAATCCGGATATCTGTTTCATTACAGTACGGCCAATCCTTCCACCGCCTACGATTCCTACTGTCATATCGCGAAGTTCTCTTCCACGGTTCCATGCCAGAGAATAATCGTTTACTTTATATCTTTCCAGAATGTATTTTGCCTTACGCAGACACATAAGCATCAGCATGATGGCATAATCAGCAACTGCATTTGGTGAATAGGTAATGTTGGATACACGTATTCCAAGTTCATGAGCTTTAACCAGATTGATATGGTCGATTCCTATGCAGCGGGCTGCAATGCATCTGACACCCACTTCGTAAAGCTTCTCCAGAAGTTCGTCTGAAATCTTTGTTCCTACTACGGTGATACAGGAATATCCTCTGGCAAGCTCTGCATTCTCCATAGTCGGCTGCACTTTGCAATAGCCGAGTTCCAGTCCCCATTCCTTTTCGTATTCTTCAAACAGTTCTCTCTCATCATCTCTGCAGCTGTATACAAATATCTTCATATCCTCATCTCACTCCCTAAGCTTCTTTATTTTTCATAAGTTCTTCCATAAATCTCCGCATTCTTCGCAGGCCTTCTGCTGTATCTTCTTTTGAAGAAACATACGTAATCCTCACATAACCTTCGCCGCCATCGCCGAATCCGGACCCTGGAACTACCACAACATGTTCCTTCTGAAGAAGGGACACTGCAAACTCTTCTGATGTCATTCCTGTCTGGGTGATATTTACAAATGCATAAAAAGCACCTGCCGCCATTTTCAGACTTAATCCTTCCATGCTGTTGATTTCCTTAAGTACCAGTTTTCTGTTTTCGTCATACTGTGCAAGCATTGTCTTAAGGACATCCTGAGGACCTTCCAGAGCTGCAATTGCTGCATATTGTGTAGGCGTATTTACACAGGACACGACACTTTCCTGCATCTTTACCATCTGACTGATGACAGCTTCTGGTCCCAGTACGAATCCGCAGCGCCATCCTGTCATTGCATAGGTTTTGGAAAAGCTGTCGATGATAAGGGTTCTTTCTTTCATTCCCGGGCAGGTTGCAATGGAAAAATACGGTGTTTCTCCATAGGTAAATTCCTGATATACCTCATCTGTCATCAGATACAGGTCTTTCTCTACACAAAGCTCTGCCAGTTCGCGTAAGATTGCTTCTCCTGTCACACTTCCGATCGGATTGGACGGTGAATTGATAAGGATGGCCTTGGTTTTATCCGTGATTGCTTTGCGGATGTTTTCTACATTATAACAGAAGTTATCCTCTTCTTTCAGAGGTACCATAACCAGCTTTGCATCACATAATGCGATCTGTCCGAAATAATTAGGAAATGCCGGTGTGCCTACAATGATCTCATCTCCCGGATTCAATAAAGCTTTAAAACTAAGGAACAAAGCTTCCACACCACCAGATGTGACAATGATCTCCTTTGCAGGATCATATTTCACTCCCTTTTTCTCTTCCATCTTGTGGGAGAGAGCTTCCCTCAAAGCCGGAATTCCGGCATTTACCGTATAATGTGTTTCTCCTCTTTCGATGGCCTCGCAGGCTGCTTTTCCAATATGTTCAGGAGTGGAAAAGCCTGGCTCTCCGAGTCCGAAACTGATCACGTCTTCCATTCCCTGTGCCATGTTAAACATTTTTCTGATGGAAGAACCTTTCTGTCCTGTAATTGATCTGGCTAATTCTTTCATAATATGAAACCTCCTGTGTAACTATTTAAATTATTTGTAACTTCATCGCACGTAGTTCTGACTACAGATATCCTGTGAGCAGGATCACCACCGGGATCGTAATTATCATAAGTATCATATTCTGTGCCACTGCAACAGTCGCAAATTCCGGTTCCCTCTGATACTCTTCTGCCATTACCACATTAAGTGATCCTGACGGCAGTGCCGAAAGTACAAAGGCTGTGACCGCTGTATCATGCTCAATATGAAGCATCTTCACAACTGCAAACATGATTGCCGGAAATATCAGCATCCTCATTATATCTACAAGCAGGGCATATCTGTCTCCAAGCAGCCTGCGCAGATCCATTCGTCCGATCTGTGCTCCGATGATCAGCATGGACATCGGCATCATCATAGAGCCAATGCTGCTGAACGTGCCTGTAAGAACTGCCGGAAATCGAAATGGAAGCAGATACAGCACAACAGATCCAAGTGAAATCCAGATAATTTTACTTCCAAACAATCCCCTGATACTTAATTTCTCTTCGCCCTTTAACAAATACAGTCCGTAGGAAAAGAAGAAAATCTGATATGCACTGTTATGGACCACAGTATACAGAGTCCCCACATCTCCCAGGATTTCCTGCATAATGGAAAATCCCATAAATCCTACATTTGCGAATACTGCCAGTGTCACAAAGATCCTCTTTCGCGAATCACTGAATCCCAGACGATCTGCCAGCAGCAGACAGATAAGAATGGAGAGAATATAATATCCGGCAGAAAGCAGAAGTGATATTCCCATTTCCCTGAGACGGTCTGCGGAAAATATCTGCTGCGAGGATGTAAGTATACTGAATGGCAATATGATCTCCATCAGGATGGAAGACAGATACTTACTTACCTTCTCGCTGATCAGCTGCTTTCGCCCTGCAATAAATCCGACTGCTATGATTATAAATATCTTACATACCACCGAACCTACAACTGCAAACATCTTTTTTCCTCTTTATTTAATATCTGCTTCGTTCTCATTACTGTAACGTCTGCCTACTGTTTCCGCATCTCCGACAATACCCTGGACTACAAATACGTTTCCAGGAGGGCATCCTGGTACCCAGCGTCCTTTATCCTCCAGATGTTTGGTGCATCTTCCGACAAGTACTGTATTTTCTTTCGTCGCACCTTCCGGCAGTTCCTTCACAGGTCCGACTACTACGTATTTTCCTTCCAGGTATTTCTCATATCCCTGTGATTTCAGATCCATCAGTGCACTGATCACTGTATTCCGGCATCCTGTACAGGCCCCTTCGTCAAAGAGCAGTGTGTATGGCGGAAGTCCCGGGATTTCTACTTCACTGGAACGTTTAAAACGATGATAAACAGATTCAATGCTCTGTCCTTTTACCTCGATCTTATCCAGATCCTTCTCTCCCAGTCCTCTGTTATAGGCTTCCACAGTCAGCATAGGCGCATTGACATCATATCCCATGACAGCACTTCCGACAGCATCACAGGCAACTACATCCTTAGATGCAAGGATCAGGTCCATCTCAACTGTCTCGCCAAAAATCGGTCCAAGTCCCTGCTGACAGAAGGTTGCGTCAATTACACTAAGCACCGGTTTCACAGTCTGAATAATATCTATAACACCATTTACCACTCCATGACTGTGGAAATATTTTTTCTGTCCATCTGCAATCAGGCCTTTCAGGTTCTTTAATCCAAGAGTTACTTCTGTCTGGTCGTGAGTTTTCATAACCGGAACCGTAATGACCGCATCTGCCTCTGCCACCAGATCCCAGGATGTCATTTTTTCAATAACCTTTCCGTTCTCCACCGGTATTTTTGCAAGCTTGCGTTTCTTAAGGTCGATAACTTCATATCCCTCATCGCGAAGTGCCTGATATCCACACTTCTGGATAACCTCTTCGGTGTCTACTCCCGCTGCTGAGGATTCTGCAATGATCGCCTGTGCTCCTTCTTCTCTTACACGCTCAGCCACAGCCTTCACTACTTCCCAACGTGTTACACCGCCGGAGCATCGGTCATCCGGAACTGCTACAAAATTCGGTTTGATCAGCACCTTATATCCTGGTTTGATAATATCAGAAAGACCACCGCAGTCTTCGATCGCTTTTCTTACGCTTGCACGGATACTTTCATAATCATTTCCTGTTGTTTTTCTGATTGATACAACTGACATAATTTTTCCCTCCTGCTTCTGATGAAATTCCAAAATGAAAATATTTTTGCTTTATTGGAACACTATGAAATAATTTCTTATAAAGCAAAAAAAGTATCATAGACGCCCTATGCGTGACATCTACGATACTCCTTCGTATCATCTTGCTTACTCTTTGTTGTATGATTTCTTTATAGTGGTATTACATCACACTTCTGTTTATTTGTCAATACCTGATTCCAAAAAAAAATCCCCCCTGCAATACCGGCTTTATCATCCGGATAATTGCAGAGGAGTATCTGATTTATAATACTATACCAGTGTTAACACTGCTGTCACTGCAAAATAAATGAATGCAGGAACGGACACAAATTTATACAGAAAATCCACCCAGCTTCCATATTTGATCACTGAGGTTGGATTATACCATTCCTCTCTGATCTTTCTGGCTCCGATAAACCACGCCAGAAAAACAGCGATAACAGCCGCGGTAATACTGTAAAATACATTTCCGATCAGATTGTCAAAGAAAGTGAAGAATGCATCACTCCATACACATGGAATCGCTCCGAGCAGGGCAATGACTGTGACTGTTAATATGGATTTTTTTCTGGACCAGCCCAGACCGCCCATAATACAGGTTACAGGAATTTCCATAATAGACAGTGTAGTAGAAAGTCCCGCAAAGAACAATGCGATCATAAACAGTACAAACCAGAGCATGCCGCCTGAAATCTGTGAGAAAACCAGCGGCAGAGACATAAAGATCAGTCCTTTGCCCGCTGTAGGATCCAGTCCATAAAGGATAACGGCCGGAATAGTAACAAAACCGCATAAAACGCATATCAGAAGCTGTACCACATTTACAGTCACAAAATCTGTTGCCAGATCTGCGGAATCATCCAGATACATTCCATAAGTAAGCAGATATCCAGGTCCAAGACCTACCGCAAAGAGAGCCATACCAGCTGCTGATGCCCAGAGATCAGGATCCTTAAACATCGTCCAGTCCGGAGCTACATAATATTCAATTCCTTCTGCAATTCCAGGTAACATAAAAACTCTGACTGTAATGATAAGAAGAAAAATGATCATCATAGGGAGCAGGATTTTACATACTTTTTCCACACCCTTCTGGATTCCTCTCAGACTGATGGCAGCTGTTCCAACAATGATCAGCACCACGCACAGATAGATCAATGCCCGATTGTCATTCACCTGTTCATAAAATCCTGAAACATCTTTAAGAAATGGTGCTCCGGCACACGTATAAACAATATAGATAAGAACTGTTCCCATAACAATAGGATAATAACACAAAAGACCTAACGGCGTAGCTGCCATAAAATAACCAAACGCCGTACCTTTGCGTCCTGCAAGTTTTCCCAGAACATTTACTGCACTCATCTTGTATCTGCGTCCCAGTGCGCTCTCTGCCCAACCTGCAGGGATTACTGCAATGATCGTGATCAGTACAAAGGCGAGCACGAAGGTACCTCCTCCATATCTGGCACACAGCATAGGAAATCTCCACATTGCTCCTACGCCCACGGCCATTCCCAACGTCGAGAGAATGTAGCCGATTCTGGAGCCCCAACCCTCTGTTTTTTTATTGTTATCCATTGTATTTCCTCACTTCCTTTTGTCGTATGGGCTGCAGGCAGACAGCTTAATGCAGCCCATCATTTCTGTTTCTGCACTTTCTTCTGACAGCCTCAGTGCTTCAGAGAATATCCTATGAGAAGAGCAGAACCTCCACCAAGTCCAACAGCATAAATTCCAAGCATCACCCATGTAATCATTGACATAATCATTACCTCCCTTATTCTTTAGGCTCTTACGGCCTTTTTGATTAACGTGTTCTTAATATAATCAATCATTGTTTCTACATTGTTATCTACATTTATTCCCATCTTTGCCAGGCGGTCAGAAACATCTACAGGAAGATCATTCCCATCTACAGGTTCATTCAGTCTGCCGCCCATAATGATCGGAACTTTAATACCACACTTATGGAATTTTGCCAGCATATCTTTTGCAAAGCTGTATGCGATTCCATTATAAGTACTTACCAGCACCGCTTTTCCTTCTGTTTCAATTACCGTATCCGCAAGTTCATCAATGGAAATCGTAGTTCCAAGGTCAAAAACATTTGCTCCTGCTTCCAACAGTACGTTTTTGCAGATTTCTTTTCCAAATTCATGAACATCCGTAGCTCCGATCACCACATTGACATCCTGCAAAGGCTTTTCATCGATGCCGGATATTTTGTCCATGATCTCATCTTTCTGTTTTGTGATAGTTTTTACAATGCTGGTCGGACGAACAGGAATCCTTCCTCTCATTGCATTTTTGTCACTCTTTCCAACTCCGAACATTGCTTCAAGCTGTTCCACTCCGATCGCTTTCAGTGCGGCCAGCACCTGTCCGGGATGTGTGATATCTATATGCAGAGTATCAAGCCCGTTCAGTACTCTCTCAAAGAAAATATTTCCATTGGAAACAAGAATATCTGTTTCTGCTTCAATCTTTTCATAATTCAGGAAATCCGCATACATCGGAGCTTTCTCGATCATCATATCTACCTCATGATGAGCCTGGATGATTTCATCTGCTGACGGTACTCTCATGGCCTCAGTCACCGGAATCGGACAGATTGCATGACCGCTTGAATATTTCATCTGTCCTATAGCATCTGCCATAGAGAAGGAAGCCATCGCCCCATAGTTTCTTGGGAGATCATATCCAAAGTCTATTGTATTTCCATAAATCATAGATCCCGGTGTATGGAATTTATTTAGTCGTTCCATCGCACAGTTAAAAATAATCCTCAGTATTGGATCACTGAAAAGATTTCCAAAGCAATGGCTGAGCCCTGCCCCCAGCAGATCCTCGACTATATATCGTTCCAGTCTGGCATATCCTACCATATTGGCAAGATCATGAAACTGTGCACCGAACCCGTCATCCAGATTCGAATGGACCACAGCCCCTGCCACACGGAATCTTCCCATCAATGCAAGTGCTTTAACCATATCCGTTGTTCTGTATTCCTCCAGATCAAGTCCCGGATATTCGTAGGTATAATAATGAGAAACATTTCCAATAGTCGTAACTCCTGCCTGAAGTCCAAATATAGTGTTTTCCAGAGAGTTAAGAGAGCCGATCATATGATCTCCAAGGTGAGGCTGTACAGGAACTACCTGTCCGAGTCTTTTCCATTCCTCCGGATTTTTGAAGATCAGTCCGGAACCTGCCTGAAATCGATTTCTGTACTGTTCGGGAACTCCCATCACCCAGTCCAAACAGACTCCGAAGCGATCAATCGTTGTCCCTGCCTTCGTCAGCTCATCGTATATTTTTATAAATCCTTCTTCTGTGGCCTGCCAGGAGTTCCATCCGATATGGCTGTGCTTCATTACCTTATGCTGCTCTGCCATACGTCTTTTATATTCACCTTCAGATTTCACACCCATTTTTTTGAAGAAAAGTGTCTCACCGATTGTTACACCTGCTGCAATTGAATCTACTTCTGTCTGAATCGACTGCATATCCGGAAGTTCTCTCTCGTCAAAACGTCTTTTCATTCGTATCTCCATTATTGCGGCCTCCTTTCTCTGTCTGACTAAACAAAAAAGAGGTATTACAGCTGTTTTTCAACATGCCATAATACCTCTTTGTATTCTTCCTGCTTAACTTTATAATCTATAAGCATTCTCTATTTCATTTTTATACTGTTTTTTGTTATCATACATCGTATGCGTTGTATGACTTTATGTATGTAGTATAATTCCGGTTTCTCGTTTTGTCAAGCATTATTTCTGCATATTCTCTGCAAGTATACAGATCACTGTTTCCATAAGATAACAGAGTCTCCTCAAAACAGCAGCTCCATCTGCTCTCCGACCTCTATCCGTGCTGTGACCAGCTCATCAGGTTCTTTGCCTCTTTTGTGTTCTGCTTTCAGGTACTGCAGTCCGTTCCGAAGGCTTGCCGTGATCAGATTCAGTACATAGATATTATCGAAACGGTTATAGATAGAGTCACCGCCCAGACCGGTCAGACAGATAAGCTGCGTGTTGGTCTTTTTTGCCATATCCATCAACGGAATCAACAGATGCGAAGCATTTGTCTGTGCAAACGGATTGTCCATGATCAGAACTTTTCCTTCGTTTTTATCAGCAAAAATATCCGTATCATCCCGTCTCATGTAATACAACAGACTGGAAAGAATAACAAACGCGGACAAAAATCCCTCACCGCCTGAGTTTCTTGAAACTTCCTTCCATGTGATCGGATATTCCCTCTGTGCCTCGATCTTATAAAGATGAATCTGCACATTTCCGATTCCCACTACCTGATCATAAAGATTTCTGGTAGTAACGCTGGAACCGAAAAATTCCTGTGCATTCTCATTTTTTTCAAAAAGTTCCACTCCATCCTTCGTGATCTTGTCGATAAAATCCTCCAGACGAAGATGATAAAGTCCCGCATTTTCCTCCCAGTCCGGAAGCTGGATCTTAAGCATTTTAATATTTCTGTCCCGGATGGTAATTGTGGAATTATGGTCGATCTTACCCAGATTATTATGGATTTCCTGAATATAATCTTCCATAAGTTCTACAATTCTTTCCTTTTCTCTCTCCACAACAGAAATATCTACTTCCAGTTTTTCCATAAGACTGTCAAAGGACTGTACGGTCGTCTTAAGCTGCATCAGAACGCGCTGTGCGTCATCCGCAAGTTCCAGCATCTGCTCCAGAGGTTTCCGGTAAAAATCATCCTGGAAACTTTCCATACGGATAATTCTGTTCAGAAGCTGGATAAGCTGTTCCTTCTTCTGTCGTGTCTCTCTGATTTTCTGATTGTAGTCGCGAATAAGTATTCCCTTGAAATTTCGCAGTTCTTCTGCACTCAGAACATCAGAAACAGTTTCCCGGTCTTCCGTTTCTGCGGGAATCAGTTCATTGTATTCTGAAAGTGCTGTCAGATTTTCTTCATAGCTCCGAATTTTTCTGCTCAGAAAATCCGCATGCTTTTTCTCTTCTTTCTTCTGATAAAGAAGCTGGTTTTTTCTTGCATCAAAATCCTGTCCCTGAATCTCATTCTTTGGCAGTGGCTTTTCTTCTCCGCATACAGAACGGATACTTTTCTCCAGATCTCTGATCTTACTCTGGGCGACTGCTGCCTTTTTGTCAGCATCATTCCACTGCATATCCTTTGTCTGGATCTTTCTGCGCAGATCCTCCAGTATTACTTCCTGATGTGATTCTTCTTTTCGGTCGTAAATTACATTCGCCCACTGCTCCGGCTTAAGCCGGTATTTCTTCTGAAGGTGATCCAGTTCGTCCTGTTCTCTCTGGAAACGGCCGGCAGCCTTCGCTTCCCGATCTTCCAGATCTTTCAGTTCCTGAGAAAGTACGGAGGTGATAGCCTCATAACGTACCTCCATCTGTTCTGCGGACATTTCTTCCGGCAGAGCAAACTGCCCCGCCTTATCATATCCGGCATATCTGGTATATTTCTCATTCAGTTTTTCGGCTTCCCGTTCCAGAATATTCAGCGTATTTTGTGCCGTCTTCTGCTCTTCCAGAAGTTTTGTATGCCGCTCCCTCGCCAGTTTCTGATTTTCCTGAAAACGCAGCTCTTCTTTTTTACATTTTTCCAGAGCTGTTCTGTTGCTCTCATATACGTTATAATCCTTTTCAAGCTGTTCAAAATCAGCAATTCGCTGATTCTGATTCTGGATTTCCAGACCTGTTTTTACAATGAAATCCTGTAATTCTTCGTGCTCTTTTTTCAGTTTATCAAGATTCTGTACCGTCTCCAGAATATCTTTCTCAAGGTTCTGTTTTTCTGTTTTCAGATTATCCAGAAGTTCCTGGATTTCCTTCCAGTTTTCCTTTGTTACAGACTGATTTTTGAACAGTTCCTGACGCTGAAAATACTCTGCATATTCCGTTTTACGAACTTTTACAGCCTGTGCTGTTTTTTCCAGTTCCTGCTTTTTCTCCCAGATCATTTCCTGAAGTTTTTCTTCGTCAAGAAGATTTTCATTAAACAGAATGTAAAAACTGATTCCCGGAAAATGCACAAGCTTGTCTGTACATTTCTCCTGAATTTCTTCGATTTTTTCTCTTTCTACAATAGGCACCGGAAAAGAAGTGCAGATATTTCTGCCGTTCTTTGCCAGCTTTTCCATCTCCTGTCCTGAAAGGATCAGTGCGTATGGAAGAAATGGATTTCTTCGAACAAGTTCCTGATTTTTCTTCTGGGAATAGCCGTTTTTCTTCAGCCATTCCATACCATAAACGATGTGGATATCCAGATTATTCAGTTCTTTTTTCAGATCTTCCGGCAGTTCGAGGATCTTGCCGCTGGTAAGATTCTGGTATTCTTTTTCCAATATATCTTCTTCTTTTTCCAGGTTTCTCCGCAGTTCCTCAAGCTCTTTCAACTTTCGTTCTGATACAGTAAGGATTCTGTCGCGGTCCAGAAGATATCCTGCCTCCATATCCAGATACTTAAGGATATTTCTCCTTGTTTCCAGTTCCTTCTCATAAAGCTGATAGACTTCTGTCTGTTTCTGGATCTCTGCTTTTTTATGAACCAGTGCTTCTTTCTTATCTTCCAGACTGCGCTCCTGGCTTCGGATCATCTCTTTTTCGGATTCCAGTTTCTTCTGGCTTTCTGTACGATCTCTTACAGTTCTGGTAAGCTCCTGTTCATAGATCTGATGTCGGATTTCCAGTGTTCCGGCCTCATAAACTCCCAGAATATTTCGCGCAAGTTCTTCCTGATATCTGGAATTAAACTGCTCCTCCTGACGACTGTATGTCTCAATCTGGCTTTCCAGTTTTCCTTTTCTGCCATAACAGTCACGTATTTTTTCTTCCAGATCATCAACTCTGCGTCGTTCTTCTTCGGCCTGTTCTCCGGTCTTCTGAACATTTTCAGACTGAACATCCTGCTGTTCTTTATTTTCACGAAGATATTGTTCAAAGAATGTTTTGAGGGCAAATCCGAGTGCTTTTCGCTCCGGTTCAAGATCAGCCCCCTGCTGCCTCGCCGCTTTGATTTTCTCCCTGAGAAGCTCCAGTTCTTCCTTTTCTTCTGTCACAGAATCCTGCTGTCTGGCACATATCAGAATATGAAGTTTTTCCTCTGTTTCCGCTGCCCGCTCCTGGAGATTTTCCCTCTCCATATCGATCATATCCCGGTTTCCCAGATGAAGATTTTTTTCGTCTTCGCTGGCATAAAATTTACTGGAAAGTTCCTCATATTCCACTCTGGAGATATCCTGATCCAGCTTTTCCATGACGGATTCTGACTGTCTGTGTTCCTCTTCCTTTACCTGCAAAAGACTGTTTACATCATGGATAAACCAGGCAATTTTGTTCTGCTGTCTGCCTTCTTCCTGCTCTGCATCCTGATATTCTTCTGTCTGTTTCTGGATCGCATCTGCCTCTTCTTTAAACTGACGGATGCTGTCTCTTCGCTTGATTTTGGAACGGTTATCTTTATACTGTCCGGCATATTTTTCCAGTATAGACTGAAACTCCCTGATGCGGTTTTTGTCCCTGTTCAGTTTACTTTCAATTGCTTCCAGGAACCATTTTTCTGTCAGACCTTTTTCATCCTTACAATCAGCAAAAAGATCTGAAAGTCCAGATTCTTTTACATTGATCTTCTTAATAATCGTTTCCCATTCTTTATAGTTGATCTGGTATTCCAGCAATTTCTCAAAGTACTGGCGAGACTGTGCATAATTGGTCAGATCATAGTAAAAAAATTTCATATCCCTGTCTTTTTTGTAACTTTCAAAAAGCTGTCGGCAGAAATTGAAATTTTTGAGAATCATCTCTTTTTTTCCTTTTTCCACTACAGGAAGATGACGGATATCCTGAATGCAGGGCTCCTGATATTCACTTACAATTCCAATGATATCCAGATTTTCTTTGCTTTCTTCCTGCATATCCTGTGCTTTCCTGACCATCAGACCAGTAAGAACATAGCCAGCCCCCTGATCAAGTGCCCACTCAACCAGAATAAAGGAAGGTTTCGCTGTAGTAAAATAGCTTTCAAACGGACGGTCTTTTGCGTTACGATATCTGCTATGCACAAAAGGTGCTGTCAGCATCTGCACGAGTACGGACTTTCCACCTCCGTTCTGCAGTGAGATCAGAGTACTGTCTCCGTTAAAGTAAAGAATTTCATCACTGACACGATTTGCGTTATTGTTATAATTTACATTAATCAGACGTACTGCATTAATCTTGCTCATCTTTTGCCACCCCCAGTACTCTCAGAACTCTCTGGTAATTATTCTGATTCAGAAGATTCCAGTCCATAAAATTGTCAAGTTTTCTGGTTGTCTTTATCATTTCATCCTGAACCACATATTCGATCAGTCCCTGTTTCTGAAGGAACATGAGGATATTGTAGATAAATCCCTCTTTTGTTGTTTTTGCTCTTGAGCCTCTGTCATCGGATTTCAGAGCTTCATAAGTCTGATACAGCAGCTGAAAAGAAATTCCGGCTGTTTCTTCTTTTGTTTCCTCTTCATCAGCCCCCTCTTTCAGACGAAGTGAAATACAGTTCATAAATTCTCCCACGCGCATATATTCTCTGGATTTACTGCTGCTTCCCTGACCATCGAAGAACTCCACAAGCAATGTAAGAACTGCAAACTGAGACAGGTAATAATCTTTGTCTGTTGCAGCTGATTTACACAATACAGCCTTTAACTGCTGCTTGGAAAAACCAAGAAAATTGTTTTCTTCTTTTGGAATAAGGTAGATCACATTGCCATAACGTTCTATATTGCTGCCCGCGATTTCACCCTGAGATTTTACCAGATTTCGCACGGTTTCTTCTTCTGTATATGCCTTATATAATAGAATCTCATCTTCTTCTCTCAGTTCATGATGTTCCAGAAGATAATAAAATATTTCCTGGCTGGTACGTATTTCTTCTGCTTCGTATGCCATATCAGTTATTCCTCGTTTCTTACAATTCGGATCAGGATATTTGAACAGCGGATACTCTTCATTCCTCCCATTTCCGTCGGTATATTATCAAAAGTAACGGTGTTTCCGTCCTCAATCCTGTATACATGAATCTTATGTATTTTCTGATCTGCGAACCTGTTTTCCGAGAGCTGCAGAAGCATTTCACTCAGTTGAAAATCCTCTGTCTGCTCCTTAATAAATTCACTTCTCTCTTTCTTTATCTTATCTATATCGATCTCTTTATTACGGATCAACTCAACCATGATTTCTTTAAAAATATCCACGCTCGGAATAAGTTCTTTTTGAATTTCTTCTGAATTTTTATCGTCTTTCTGAATTTTATTTTGCAGATTCAGAAGTGAAATTTCTCCCTCCGAAACAGCCTGTTCCAGAAGAATTCCCAGACTGTTTTCATACTGTTTCATTTTCTCTTTATGCTTCTGTTCCTGCTCTTTTCGGTAGGTTTCTTCATCAAAATCCAGGATCTCTTCTGTATCTTCTTCCTCATTTCTGGCTGAAGGTTTCTGATAGAGCAGTGTTTTATTCAGGTTATAAATTTTCTCAGGTTCACGGTTAAACAGCGGTCTGAGGAAATATTCCAGATTTTCCAGTGCGGACGGATTTTCCAGCACTTTGTCATAGAGTTCGTTGCGAAAAGAAAATCTCCTTATCAGAGATACCTGGGACAGAAGTTCAAGCTCCCTTGTATATAGTGCCTTCAGATCAAAATGACTGCTCAGAATTTTCTGGTGCTCATCAATCGTCCGGTTCAGATAACTCTCAATAATGCGGAGATTTTCCAGATTTTCCTCCTCTTTTTCGCCAAGTCGGTGCACGTTGATATTTTCTTCTTCGAGTTTCTTAACACGACTTCGCACAAGTTCCCGGTATTTCTGGAATTTTTCTTTGGTATCACTGATCGTATCCAGATTTTCCAATAAAATTTCTTCATAATCTCTGACAGAATAATTCAGTGCATTTCTGCGGATTTTGCCCATTGCTTCCTGAATTTTCTGTAATTGAATACGCATCAGGTTAAATACATTTTTTATCTCATCCACAGCCTTATCGTAGCTCTGTTTTTCCAGATGCATCTGAAAGATCATTTCATGGATGGTAAGCTTCATATTATTTTCAATTTCAAGGGTGGAAAGGATGAGATTATATCCGTCATCTGTCAGATAATAAGATGTTCGCCGAACCTCCTGATCAAGATATACGATCCGATTGGCAACATAACTGATGTGCATGATATGATAAGTATTCTGGTCGAAATCGTATCCATCAAAGTACATGGCACGACCTTCGTTTGACAGAATCACATTAACAATAAAGTCTCCAAGTTTCCTGCTGTCCTCATAAGAAATTTCTTTGTGCAGATATCTGCTGTTGATGGTGTCGATATATGCCCCGATGTCATCCATCGTGCAGTTCTCTTCTTTCAAAGACTGTTCCATAATATAAAGCATTACAGCAAAAATGAGATTCATCTGCTCATCAAATTTGGAAAAACCAAACTGTTTCCAGGATGTTTTCTGTATGCTGTTCTGAATGAGCACCGCATACAGACCTACGTTTTTCATTCGTTTTGGGAAATTTTTCAGAAATTCGTACTGCACTGTTGTTCTCCCTTCGTCCATGATGTCAAAAATCCATAGTATTCAATATTTCCTGCGGGATATATCTGCCTTCTTCCAGAATTTTTTTCATCTTGTAAACAGTCTGTTCATCAAAATATGAAAAGAACTCTGAATTGATATTTCTGTTCTGCTTTTCTTTGGTTTCAGGTAATATTTTTACAGATTCGGCTTTATTGAGCATTGCTTTATATGCTTTTATAAAAGGGATTATTTGCCACCTGTCCTGAAATTTCCCGGCAAGTTTTTCATAGATCCCAATGCCCTCATAATCCAGATCTCCGAAATATAATATCGTATTTCCCGGATGCTTCATATATGGTTCTGCACACAGGTCAAAGTCCTGAAAAGAACGGATAATTCCTTTCCCCGCACCATAGATCAACGTTCCTGTTTCTATATTAAAAATTTCAGTATGTCCACTTAACAAATAGTTTCTCATACTGAAAAAAGTATCTTTATTCTCCAGAATCAGAAGATTCTGAGGAACATTTCTTGTATGTGTATAGTATGGCAATGGTTCTGTCGTTCGGTATACGTTCAGGGATTCTACGTTTATCCCACAACGCTTCAGGATTTTCTTTCCCTGTTCTCTGTCAAGAAACTTTTCTCTGTTCCATATTTCAAAGCTTCTCTCATTCAGGGATTCCGGGATTTGTATTTGGTCCGAATAGTTTTTAAGATATTCATCCAACATAATTACCCATGGGCGGTCTTTTTCATAAATATCCGGATGTACCAGGTAGTAATCTACTGATATCCTTGTTGAGAGAGAATATTTCAGTTCTTCTATATATTTACTGTAATCTTTTTTTGCTTCCAAAATCCAGTATTCCCGGTAAAGTGCAGGCTTCTTGCCATTTGTTCTGGAGGCTTTTACTGGTTTTATCTTTTCTTCCTGCAGTAATCTGCAAACGTATTCGTATTGCTCCTGATAGGAAAGATTTTGCCTGGTGTGAAGGAGGTTTTCCAAGGAAATTCGTTTCATTGTGCAGGATTTCCCATCCGTATTCAATACATTTTTCCTCAAAGTATTCAATATCGAAATTTTCTATGAACTGCTCAATTTGTTGAGTATTTCCTTCATATCCATTATCTTTTAATAAATACTCTATATCATCCCTGCTCCACTGGATTGTTGATATTACTTTGTCCATCTTATTTTCTCCACCTGTTTCGCCTTCCATGGTAACATTATACATCAGACCTTTGCTTTTGTGCAATGATAAATATCATTATATTCCTGTACAACAGAAAAACCCCGGAAACCTTACGGTTCCGGGGTATCTTACGTTTGGACACAATGTACCTTGCGGTACGCAATATATATTTAGATCGCAGTGCTAACCTCGATTCCGCTTCGCTTCATCTCGGTCGGGCATTCGCCCTATAAATTCTCCGATTAATGCCCTTGTGTGAGCAAGCACCCACCGGTCATTACTCTACGAATTTGCACTGCTCATTGCTATGCGAAAATTACTCGATAACTGTAGCAACACGTCCTGATCCAACAGTACGTCCACCTTCACGGATAGCGAAAGTAAGACCCTGGCTCATAGCGATTGGGTGGATCAGTTCGATTGTCATTTCGATGTTATCTCCAGGCATGCACATTTCTGTTCCTTCTGGAAGGTTGCAAACACCTGTTACGTCTGTTGTTCTGAAGTAGAACTGTGGACGATAGTTGTTGAAGAATGGAGTATGACGTCCACCTTCGTCTTTTGTCAGAACGTAAACCTGAGCTGTGAATTTTGTATGGCATGTAAGTGTTCCTGGTTTAGCAAGAACCTGTCCACGCTCGATTTCGTTTCTCTGAACACCACGAAGAAGAGCACCGATGTTATCACCAGCCTGAGCTTCGTCAAGAAGTTTACGGAACATTTCGATTCCTGTAACAACAACTTTACGTGTTTCTTCTTTAATACCAACGATTTCAACTTCTTCAGATACATGAAGAACACCAGCTTCTACTCTACCAGTAGCAACTGTTCCACGTCCTGTGATAGAGAATACGTCCTCTACAGGCATTACGAACGGTTTGTCTGTGTCTCGCTGTGGGTCCGGAATGTACTCATCAACTGCGTTCATGAGTTCCATGATCTTATCTCCCCACTCGCTGCTCGGATCTTCAAGAGCTTTAAGAGCGGATCCCTGGATAACCGGGATGTCATCTCCTGGGAAGTCATACTCGGAAAGAAGTTCACGAATTTCCATCTCAACCAGTTCAAGAAGTTCGTCATCGTCTACCATATCGCATTTGTTCATGAATACAACGATGTAAGGAACACCTACCTGACGGGAAAGAAGGA
>CAVBPN010000163.1:5608-6784 GCA_963597235.1 bacterium | reverse complement strand
CATTGTGGCAGATCCTGTCACCATTTCTGTAAGCAATTCCTGAAATTTCCTCAAGACAGCCTTTGCCGTCTATGTAAAATTCCAGAAGATCATGAAATGTTCTTTCACCTTCTCCTACCATGACACCGGTCATTTCCGGCATTTCTGTCAAAAATTTTTCCGCGTCATAAGAAACTTCCGGACCACCGGCCCAGAAAGCCGTTTCCGGAAGTATTTTGGCAAGATCACGAATCAGTTCTCTCACAAAAGAAATGTTCCAGATATAGCAGGAGAAGCAGACAACGTCTGCTTCACTGCCATAAATATCTTTCAGTATCTCATCTTTCGGCTGATTGATCGTATACTCCCTGAGGAGCACATGTTCATCGTAGTCTGAAGAATAAGCCTTCAGATCATATACCGCCAGATTTGAATGAATATATTTTGCATTGCATGCTGCAAGTAAGATTCTCATGAATATAATAAGCCTTTCCGAAATTATTCATCCAAAAGTTTTTTAAGTTCTTCCCTGGATGTCAGGCCTACCAGACGATGAACTTCCTGTCCGCCTTTAAAGATCAGAAGAGTTGGAATACTCATAACTTTGAACTGCTGTGCAAGCCCCATCTCCTGGTCCACATCGATCTTTCCTACGTTATATCCTTCTTCTGCCAGAGTTTCCACGATTGGACCCTGACGCATGCAAGGTCCACACCATGTTGCCCAGAAATCAAGCAGGATCGGTTTTTCTGATTTTAATACTTCTTCTTCAAAATTCTGTGATGTAATTGTTTTTGCCATAATTAATTCTCCTTTTTCTATATGCTGTTGATCAGTATCTTCATTTTTATTATTCCGTCAGCTGGCCAATTTTTTCTGACGGACATATTTTCCGGCACTGATACCCGCCATGCTGCCTTCATACACTGCCTTGGATACCTGTAATAATCCACCTGTACAGTCTCCTGCTGCAAACAGCCCCGGAATCGTTGTTTCCATTTCAGCATTCACTCTGACGTTTCCTTTATCCGTCAGTTCTGCTCCCATCTGTCGTGCAATCTCCGTACTGCCGGCAGTTCCAAGTGCTATAAACACTCCGTCTGCCGGATAGAAAAACTCTTTGCTGCCATCTTCTGATGCGGCAACATCACTTTCCATGCGAAGTCCCGAAACAGTATCTTCACCCTCGATTGCCTG
>CAVBPN010000163.1:0-5598 GCA_963597235.1 bacterium | reverse complement strand
TGAAAATTCCGGTTCTCTTCCGTTTGTATAAATAGTAACAGATGGTGTCACATTTCGAAGTTCTTCTGCCTCATGAAGTGCAAAATCACTGTTTCCAAGTACTGCCACCTCTCGATTCCGATAAAAGAACGCATCGCAGACAGCACAGTAGCTGACTCCGCGGCCTTCAAATTCACGGATTCCCGGAATCGGCGGTGTGGCACGCTTTCCGCCTGTCGCAAGTATCACACTGACCGTGTCAAAATTCCCTGCAGTCGTCTGAACTGTAAATGTATCAAAACCACTGATTCCAAGCACCTGTGCATCAATTACCCGAACCCCAAGTGCTTTCGCCTGCGCAAGGCCTCTTTCATAAAGTTTTTCTCCTGAAAGCGGCTGATCCAGGCCATAGTAATTCTCAATCTTCTCAGCTTTTGCCAGTGCACCGATTCCATTATTGATCAGTAATGGATTCAGATTACCTCTGGCAGTATATAAGGCTGCTGAAATCCCGGCAGGACCTGCACCGATAATAATTACATTTTCCATTTTATCACCTGAATTTCCTGTTACTTTACATTATAATATGTTCCTGTTCACCACTGCCAGTGAACATCAACTATAATATACACTATTCTGTAAAAAATTACAGCTTTTATTCTGTTTTCCTGCCTTTTTATTATACTTGACTCCAGCTATTTTCTCAAGAGAATTTGTCTCATATAACTTTTCAAATACATATTCTTTGCTTTTTTCTTAATTTTTTTGCTTGTTTTCCTGTGATTTTTGTTACAATTATGCTATATTTTTATTGTATTATGCTTAATCCTAAACAAGGAGTTTAACTATCATGAGAAGTTTTGAATATTATACACCTACTAAAGTTATTTTTGGAAAAGATACCCATTTAAAGGCCGGCGAAATTCTGAAGGACTATGACTGCCATAAAGTCCTGATTCACTATGGCAGTGAAAGTGCTGTAAAATCCGGTCTGATCGGTGAAATCAGTAAATGTCTGACTGATGCCGGAATCGACTTTGTTGCTCTTGGCGGAGTTGTACCGAATCCGCGCCTCTCAAAAGTGCGCGAAGGTATTGCTCTCTGTCAGAAAGAACATGTGGATTTTATCCTTGCCGTTGGCGGCGGAAGTGTAATTGATTCGGCAAAAGCAATCGGCTATGGTGTTGCCAATCCATGGACAGATGTCTGGAATTTCTTTTTGAAAACAGAAGTTCCGACTGCCTGTCTTCCAATTGGTGCCATTCCTACGATTGCTGCATCAGGAAGTGAAATGAGCGGTTCCTGTGTTATCACAAATGAAGATGGCTGGCTGAAACGCGGAATTACCCGAAGTGATCTCTGCCGCCCAAAATTTGCACTGATGAATCCACGTCTTACTTATACGCTTCCGGAATATCAGACCGAAAGTGGCTGTGTAGACATTCTTCTGCACACGATGGAACGTTATTTTGTCAATATTGAAACTATGGAGATCACGGACAGTATCAGTGAATCTCTGATGCAGACCGTCATTTATAATTCGAGGATCCTTCTGAATGAGCCTGGAAACTATAATGCCAGAGCTGAGATCATGTGGGCAGGAAGCCTTTCACATAACGGTCTTACCGGATGTGGAACCGGTGGCGGCGACTGGGCCTGTCATCAGCTGGAACACGAACTTGGCGGGCTTTATGACGTTACACACGGTGCTGGACTGGCCGCCATCTGGGGAAGCTGGGCACGCTATGTCTATGATGCAAACCCGGAGCGTTTTGCACAGTTCGCTACCAATATTTTTGATATTCCGTGTTTTGCTGATTACGAGAACACAGCACTCGCCGGAATCGAAGCGATGGAAGATTTCTTCCGCTCAATCCATATGCCAACCAGTCTGCATGAGCTCGGTCTTGATCTGACAGAAGAACAGATTCATGAACTCGCTTTTAAATGCAGTTTCGAAGATACCCGTACCATCGGCGTTTTCAAACAGCTGAACATGAAAGACATGGAAAAGATTTATCTGATGGCAAGATAACTATAACTTATTCCAGATTTTTAATTATCAGATATTTAAAGGCAGGACCTCCTGATTTTTCAGGGATCCTGCCTTTTTGATCATTTTTTATTTTATCAGGTAAACTTCTGTATTATATGTACCTTTCGCTTCTCCCTCTGCATGGGTAGCTACATAAATATCAATTCGATTTTTCTTGATTGCACCACCGCAGTCTTCGGCCACATAGACCTGTCCATTGATCACAACTTTGCTTCCATACGGAATCACCGACGGATCTACTGCAATCGTATGATTTGTGGTAGCCGTTACCCCGGTAGAGGTAATACCATTTGCATATGGACCGCAACAGATACTACACGGGCAATAATGTGTGATCTTAAATACACCAAGGTCCTGCAGGTTCGCATCCGAAGAAGCTGCAACCGGTGTACCAATCTGTACTCCATTCTCAACAGAAACGCCCGGATCCACGTCTTCCAGTGCATCCGCAAATACACCCTCTCCGTTTCCCTCATGCAGCGTTCCGGCATCTTTATCCTTGTCGATCGTATCCGTCTCTTTCTCCGTTGTATCCGGAAGATCCAGACAGCTTGTCGGAATGTATCCTTCTGCTTCTGTCCCATCGTCATTCTGGTACGTAATGCGGCTCCATACCCCATTGACAGTTCCTGTCTGCTTCACTTCATCCAGCTGCAGAACTTCTCCTACTTCTTCCCCGTCTTTTCTGCTCGGATAATCCAGGACCGTGGCATCACTCTTTACTTCTACCTCTTGATCTGCCGACTGAATCTGATCCGTATCACTGAGCATCTGGTTCTGTATATATCCAATGACATTACTTCCATTTACTTCACAGGATACTTTACTCCAGTCATTATCACAAACGGCACTTCTCTCCAGTGTATCACCCAGTGCAACATCTGTCAGTTTCTCGCTGGAATCACCCGGTTTTGAATAGATTCCTGCACTTTTTGCAGCAACATACAGTGTATCCTGCACTGCCACAACACTGACTGAATTGCCGCTGCCATCATCTGTCTGAAATGCCTGAAAGACTTTATTATCCTTTTTATCTGTTTCTGTAACTGCCTGATAATCCTGTACCGCACCATAGACCAGCGGTGTATGACACATCAATGCCATGCCGGTCAAAACTGCATATACTTTTTTCTTCACAGGTTTTCACCTCATCTCTATAACTTTTGTTTCCCATCTCTTACTCGGGCTTATTTTAGCACATGAAACGCCTGATTTCAAATATACACCGTTTTTTCACATAATTTTAAGAAAATCATTAGAATTCTTTTCTTTTCAAACAGCCACTTACAAGCTACAATAGGAACTATGAAAACACATAAGAGAATTCACAAAACATGTTCGACCCACATACACCCTGCAAAAAAAGCAGCTCTGGCGAAACGTCGCCGGCAAATTCGCCGACAGAAAATATTTCTTGGACTGATGCTGTCTCTGATTCTTATTCTGCTTCTGTCGTTGCTGGTTTTGCGACCACTTTCGAAGAGAAAACAAACTTATATAATCAATTCCACCTGCGAATCCTATCGCAGTGATGTGGAACAGGCTGCCGCAGCTTATGATATGTCTGACTATGTAGATCTGATTCTTGCTCTCATGATGCAGGAAAGTTCCGGTCAGGGAACCGATGTAATGCAGTCTTCCGAAGGTTCTTATAATACAGAATATCCTCAGACACCGAATGGAATCACCGATGTCGATTACTCTATTGCCTGCGGAATTCAGGAATTAAAATATTCAATGGAAAAGGCCGGCGTAACCGGCCCTGATGATATCCCAGGCATTGAACTCGCTCTTCAGGGATATAATTTCGGTGCAGATGTTTATTTTAATTATTTGAAAAAAAATGGAATCACATCCTGGTCTGTAGAAAGTTCTGAAGCATTTGCCGAAATAGCAAGCGGAGAAACGGCTCGCTCTCAGGATGATCCACTGTACACAACGGCCGGTCCCTGGGACTACGGAGATCAACATTATCCGGAGCATGTCCTTCGTTATTATCATTCTTAAACACCAGAAGTTTAAGTCCCAAAATTTTTTATAAATTTTTCAAATTTTTTCAAAAAAATATTTGACAACTACAATTATATCTGGTATTATATGTCTTGTCGATGAGGAACACACTTCTTCACGGGACATATGCGATAGTGGCGTAGTTGGTAACGCGCGACCTTGCCAAGGTCGAGACCGCGGGTTCGAGCCCCGTCTATCGCTCTTTTTTATTTCCCGGATATTTCTGTCCGGGATTTTTATTACTATTTTTTTTCGCAAAACAAGGAAATGCTTCGGACTCTCAACTATATCCAAAGCATTTCCTTTTCTATTTGGTCTGATAATTTATTCTTCTATTTTGCTTTTACCTTGCTAACCGGGCTGTAGGCGCCATAATACTGCTTTCCATCGATTGTCTTATATGCCCGTACTTTGACATAACAATTTTTCTTGGATGACAGGTTCTGAAGAACTGCTTTGCTATTTTTTGCACTGACATTCACATACTGGTACTGTCTCTTATTTGTGGAATATGCAATCTGATAACCAGTCACACCCGCTGCTTTCTTAAATGAAACCGTAACTTTCTTTTTTCCTGCCTTTAAAGACGGTTTCTTCATTTTTCCCGGTACAATATTAAAGGTCTTTGTGATCGTACCTGTATAATTCCCCTTACCGGTAATCTTAACCGTTACTTTTCCCGGATTTTTATTTGAAGAATATTTTACTGTATAATCAGAAGATTTTAATTTCTTCTTGCCATCATATACTGTAATCTTCTGTGTGATTTTTTTACCCGTGTATGTCTTTTTAGCAGAAATCCCCTTCACAGTAAACTTCTTGACAGATTTTTTAAGGATTAGCAGATACCCCGTCACAGAACCCTTATAATCACCTTTTCCATTTATCGTAATGCGAATATACTGACCTGCTTTTGAAGCCTTTGTATAAGTGTAAGTATAATCTTTACCAGCCTTCAGAGTTTCACCCTCGTATTTTACCTGAACAGACGGCTTCACATTTCCACCTGTGTATGTCGGATATGGAACCCAAATATCAGTATCAGCAATATTTACGATAACCTTTTTTACTTCTAATGCACTGCTGGCAGTAATTCCAGCCGCTGTAGTTGCCGTGATCGTAGTCTTACCTGCAGATCCTGCTGTAATTTTTCCATTCTGATCGATTGATGCAGCTTTCGTATTACTGGAGCTCCATGTAATCCCGTCATTTCCCGACACATTCGGTACATACACAAGCGGAACGCCCTCTACATTATAAATCAAAGATGCCTGTGTTGTCTTGCCGAGCCTCAGTACTTCACTCGTCATCGAAAAGGAAACCGTCGGTTTCAGACCGCTGTTCTGCACTTCAATGATCTGTGTACAATCTGAGATTGCAGGTCCGCTTGTCTCATCCAGTCCTGCAAATCTGCTGAATTCTCCGGCACTTGTATATGGCCATGTGCCTGCATCCCATGGATCTGCATTTGGATTAATAAAGCTTGAAACTCCGACATAGAGATTGTCCGGATTGATCATGGATGTATAATGTCCGGTTACACCATTTTCCTT
>CAVBPN010000162.1:0-5895 GCA_963597235.1 bacterium | reverse complement strand
AATCAGCTCTTTTGGATAGCAGAGAGGGTGGCATTCAATCTGATTGACTGCCGGAACAATGCCGGATACTCTGCGGAGTTCTTCCAGATGACGAATTTCGAAGTTACTGACACCGATAGAAAGAGCCCGACCGGATTTAAGAATCTTTTCCATGTCTTTCCAGGTATTTAAGAAACATCCCGGTACTGGCCAGTGAATAAGATAAAGATCAATATAATCGAGACCGAGACGATCCAGGCTGCGCTGGAAAGCGCCCTCTACATCGCCAAGGCGCTGCGCATTATTCCAGATTTTTGTTGTAATAAAAAGATCTTTTCTGGGAATCCCGCATTTTGCGATTCCACGACCGACAAATTCTTCATTCTTATATGCAGAAGCAGTATCCAGCAGACGGTATCCGTTCTGGACAGCTGCTGCAATCGCATCTTCAGCTTCAATAGCGTCAGTTGTTTTATAAAGGCCAAGGCCCAGAAGAGGCATGGTTCTGTCGTTATTTAAAAATACGGAAGTTGTCAAAATGAATCCTCCTTGCCTGTTAACTCACAATTTTTGTTTATTATATCATATAAATGTGAAAGAAGAAAAGCAAATTTGTTAAAAAAGTAATACAAGAGCTACAAAAAAGAAGAAAAAAGCTAAAAAAGGATACGAATTCTGAAGAAAAAGAAAATAGTTAGAGATCGTTAATTTAAAGACGACTCCGTTATTTATATAACAGCGGGAAAATGCGAAAAAGGAGCACTTTACCATACAAAAGTGTGAAAAAACGCGAATGTACGCCAAATGTTTTTGTGTATTTTTTCTAAGGTTATCCTTGATAAACCCTGATAAAAGATGTATAATGAATTTAATTGATAAATTCTTGTCATAAGTGTGCCTGTTTACAGGCGTTCCGGAGGCAGAACCGGAGAAAGGAGCTAGATATGCATCTTATTAAAGATGAGAACGGAAATCTTGTCCAGCACGGACATGAACATACACCAGAACATTCTCATGAACACACTCATGCAGATGGGGTAACACACACACATGCACATACTCATGGTGACGGAGATCACGCACATACTCATGGTGATTGCGGATCCTGCGAGGGCGGCGATTGTAAGAAAGAAACGATCGCGTTACTGACTTATATGCTGCAGCACAACGAACACCATGCAGCAGAGCTTGATCAGATGGCAGATAACCTTGAGAAGATGGGACTTGGAGGCTCAGCGAAAACAATCAAAGAAGCTGTCGCTGATTTCCAGAAAGGCAACATGCGACTGGGACTGGCCCTGACATTAGTTAAAGAAGAGATGAAATAAGACTCGACATGATATAGGAGGCAGAAATATGTGTCTTGCAACAGTATATAAAGAAAGTGATGATTCTGTTATCTTTAAAAATGTATCCAGAATCGACGTAGACGGAAATAAAATCGTGCTCAGAGATATTATGGGAGATGAAAGAGTGGTGGAAGGCAATATCCTCATGGTAGACCTGGCAAACAGCATTGTAAAACTCAGCTGCGAATAAAAATTACGCGGATCTTAACGGGCGGTAAAGAAGGCCTATTAGATAAAAAACATATATGTGGAGGTATGTATTATGGCAACAGTAAAATTAACTGAACTGATGAAAGAAAGACAGCTCCTCTCCTTCGAACTCTTCCCACCGAAGACAGATAAGGGAATGGAAAATCTTCCGGGAACAATTGATCATCTGTGTGAGTTCAAACCGGAATATATTTCTGTTACATACGGAGCAGGCGGCGGAAACGTTGGTACCAACAGAGAAGTATGTCAGATGGTTAAAAAAGCCGGCACAGTACCGGTAACTCATTTCACAGTTATCAAAAACACAAAAGAAGGAATCAAAGATCAGCTCGAAACTTATTTAAGCGAAGGTGTTGATCATATCCTTGCACTTCGTGGTGACTTCCCACGTGGAGAGAACTCTACAGGCGGAGATTTCAACTACGCAACAGACCTTGTTAAATTTATCCGTAAAGAATTTGGCGATAAATTCGAAATCGCAGTAGCCGGTTCACCGGAAGGACATATCGCATGTCGCAGCCTTGATGCTGATGTTTCTGTTCTGAAAATGAAACAGGATAACGGCGCAGACTATATCATGACTCAGCTTTGCTGGGATATGGAACAGTTCGCACGCTGGCAGGATAAGATCCGTAAAGCCGGTGTTACAATGCCAATCGATGTAGGTATCATGCCAATTCTTGATCAGGCAGCTACCATTAACATGGCACTGTCACGCAACGGCTGTGTAATGGATCGTGAACTTTCCAGACTGATCTCTAAATACTGGATCTTCCCGAACCCATTCGATAAAGCACCATTCGATGATGCTCTTGAGCAGAAGAAAGCAGACTTCAAGAAAGCCGGAATCGAATATACAATCAAACAGATCGATAAATACCGCGCTCTCGGCGTAGAAGGTATCCATCTGTATGCACTGAATAAATGGAAAGACGTAAGCGAGATCATTAAAGAATCTGGCATGCGTACACTTGTATAATTGAGAATTACTAAGAAATACTAAATTGCGGATTTATATAATTTCATAAATGCGGAATTAGAGCAGGAGGCACTCTATTATTATGGCACACGTAATTGCTGTCGCTGGAAAAGGCGGCGTTGGTAAAACTACTTTATGCGGAATGTTGATTCAGTATCTCTGCGAACAGGGAAAAGGACCGATCCTTGCAGTTGATGCAGATGCGAACTCCAATCTTAATGAAGTCCTCGGAGTAGAGGTTGAGACCACTCTCGGCGACGTAAGAGAAGAAATCGCACAGGCAGAACTTGTTAAAGAAAGTCCGATTCCGAAAGGAATGTCTAAAGCAGACTACGCAGAGATGCGTTTCGAAGATGCGCTGACAGAAGAAGATGACTTTGATCTGCTTGTTATGGGCAGAACACAGGGTAAAGGCTGTTACTGTTATGTAAATGGCCTGCTTCAGGCACAACTCGCAAAATATCAGAACCATTATCCGTATATCGTTGTGGATAACGAAGCGGGTATGGAACATATCAGCAGAGGAGTCCTTCCTTCCATGCAGACAGCAATCCTTGTGAGCGACTGTTCCAGAAGAGGAATTCAGGCGGTAGGAAGAATCGCAAAACTGATCGATGAATGTAATATGCATCCGGAGAAAGCTGGACTGATCGTTAACCGTGCACCGAAAGGTGAACTGAATGCCGGAATTAAAGAAGAAATAGAAAAACAGGGACTTCATCTCCTCGGCGTTGTGCCACAGGATGAAACAGTTTATGAATATGACTGTGAAGGCCGCCCGACTGCTTCTCTGCCGGAAGATAATCCGGTTAAGGTTGCACTGAAAGAAATTGTAAAAAATTTAAATCTGTAAAAAAGACCCTTGCTGTCAATCTGGACAGCAGGGCATTTGTGCTGGAAAAACAGCACATTTTTCATATCGGAAATAACCCATGGGCGGGGATGGGTTCTGTCAGTGAGGTTATTATAAAAAAGAAAAATACATGTACCACTAAAAGGAGGTCTATAATGAGTGAATTCAAATTAACTACAGTGGAAGAATTTGAAGCTGCTACCGAAAGACTGTTAGAGACAGGCGCAAAGGTTGGCGCAGATGCCTGGCAGTTTCGAGTAAAAAATCAGACTCCACACTGTAAGTTCGGCGAGCAGGGTGTCTGTTGTCGTATCTGTTCCATGGGTCCGTGCCGTATTACACCAAAGGCACCAAGAGGAGTCTGTGGATGTGATGCTCATGGTATCGTAGGAAGAAACTTCCTTCGTTTTACAGCTGGTGGAGCTGCTACACATTCTGATCACGGACGTGAAATTTGTATCACCCTCGGACATGCAAAAGAGGGGGGCGACTATCAGGTAAAAGATCCTGAAAAACTGATCCGTATCGCGAAAGAATGGGGCGTTGAGACAGAAGGCAAAGATATCTATGATCTTGCTCATGAAATGTCTGACCTGGCTCAGGAAGAATACGGAAAGATCAGAGGCGTATCCAGATGGCTGAAGAGAGCACCTCAGCATACACAGGATCTGTGGCATGAAGCAGGAATCGAACCAAGAGCAATTGACCGTGAAGTTTCCTGTGCAATGCATATGACCCATATGGGTAATACATCCAAACCGGAAGCACTGGTTCGCCAGGCTCTTCGTAACGGACTTTCCGATGGATGGGGCGGTTCCATGTGTGGAACAGAGTTCTCTGACGTACTGTTCGGAACTCCGAAGCCGATCGAAACAGAAGCAAACCTTGGCGTTATGAATGCTGAGAACGTAAACATCGTAGTACACGGACATGATCCGAGCCTTTCCGAGATGATCTGCGAAGTTGCAGACAGCAAAGAAATGATCGACTATGCAAAATCTATGGGAGCAAAAGGAATCACTATCTCCGGCGTTTGCTGTACTTCAAATGAAGTAGCAATGCGTCGTGGTATCCCGATGGCAGGTAATTTCCTGCAGCAGGAAAACGTTGTTCTGACAGGCGCCTGTGAAGCAATCGTTGTTGACGTTCAGTGTATCTTCCCTGCATTAGGACCTCTGAGCAAATGCTTCCATACAAAATTCATCACAACTTCTCCAATCTGCCAGATGCCAGATTCTGATTTTATCGAATTCAGCGCTGGAACAGCAGGAGAAAAAGCTCGTCAGATCGTTAAGATGGCTATTGATAACTTTGAAAACAGAAATCCAGACCTTGTTTACATACCGGATACCAAGCAGAAAGCTACTGTTGGTTACTCTCTGGAAGCAATCGTCAAGACTCTGGATGGCGTTACCAACTCTCAGGTTGATGGAACCGGAACAACCAAGCCATTACTGCAGTGTATCACATCCGGTGTTATCCGTGGTGCTGTTGCAATGGTTGGATGTAATAACCCGAGGATCAGACCTGATTATGCACACGTTGAACTGATGAAGAAACTGCTTGCAAATGATATCGTGATCATCGCTTCCGGATGTTCCGCACAGGCAGCAGCAAAAGCAGGACTTATGGACAAAGCAGCAAAAGATCTCTGTGGTGCAGGTCTGAAACGTGTATGTGAACTTGCAGACATTCCACCGGTATTACATATGGGATCATGCGTAGATATCAGCCGTATGATGATCCTTGCATCCGAACTTGCTAAAGATTCCGGACTGAACATTTCCCAGCTTCCAGTAGTAGGATGTGCTCCTGAATGGATGTCTGAGAAAGCTGTTTCCATCGGAAACTATGTAGTAGCAACAGGTATTGATACCTTCCTTGGAGTAGATCCATATGTAGCCGGATCTGATCAGGTAGCAGGACTTCTTACCGAAGGTGTTCGTGACTGGGTGGAAGCTGCTTATACAGTAGAAAAAGATATTGATAAATTAGGCGATCTGATGATTGAGAGAATCGAAGAAAAGAGAGTTGCTCTCGGCATCTGATAGCAGGAAAGGCGCGATTAACTTATGAAAATAGCAGTAACCGGTAAAGGCGGAGTAGGAAAGACAACTTTTGCGGCAACACTTGCCAGATTATACGCAGACGAAGGAAAAAAAGTCCTTGCAGCAGATGTAGATCCGGATGCAAATCTTGGACTGGCTCTTGGATTTGATGAAGAGACACTGGATTCCATTGTTCCGATCTCCAGAATGCGTAAGCTGGTGGAGGAGCGTACCGGAGCCAACAGTCAGAATCAGTTTTATCAGCTGAATCCGAAGGTAGATGACATCCCGGATACCTACGGAAAAACCTGCAATGGCGTGAAGCTGCTTGTCCTTGGAACCGTGGAAACAGGCGGCGGAGGATGTGTCTGCCCGGAACATGTAATGCTGAAACGTATCATTAACAACCTTGTGATCCACAGAGATGACGTTGTGGTTCTTGATATGGAAGCCGGCCTGGAGCATCTGGGCCGGGGC
>CAVBPN010000161.1:4621-21065 GCA_963597235.1 bacterium | reverse complement strand
TTTTATCATTCCGGCCTGATTTTTGCAAGGGCGTATGTCATTCTGCTTGAATTAACGATTAAAATGGGATATGATAGATTTCAGGAATGTTTACCAAAACTTTAAGATAAGACAAAATGGGAGTACAGTTTTATGAAATTAAAAAGATTATGCAGTGGTCTTATGGCTCTGGGACTTACATGTTCTCTGATATTCCAGACACCGGTCTTCGCAGCCGAAGAAACAGCTGACGCACAGACCTCTTCCATTACCACGAACAGCATCGCCGGATGGCCGCAGGGACCGGAGATCACCTCCACGGCTGCTGTAATTATGGAAGACAATACCCAGACCACCGTTTATGCCAAAAATATGGATCAGGTTCTTTATCCGGGTGCCACAGTAAAAGTCATGACGACTCTTCTGGCTCTTGAAAATGCCCAGCTGAGCGACCAGGTCACAATGACATCTACCGGCGTATCCGGCGTCACAGACGGCGGTGCCAGTATTTCCGCCCAGCTGGATGAAGTCTTTACCGTAGAACAGTGCCTGTATGCGATCATGCTTGCATCCGCAAACGATGTGGCTCTTCAGATTGCCGAGCAGATCGGTGGTTCCGTTGACGGATTCGTTCAGATGATGAATAACCGTGCTGCAGAACTCGGATGCACCAATACCGTATTCACAAATCCAACCGGTCTTCCGGATGAAAATCAGCATACGACCGCTCATGATATGGCACTGATCACGAAAGCAGCCATCGATAATGAATCTTTCCGGACAATTGCAGGAACCGCTTCCTACACGATTCCTGCCACCAATGTTTCCGGCGGTGAGCGAGTCTTGACCAATAACTTCTCCATGCTGAATAATACGAATGCTTCTTATTATCAGTATTGTCTCGGCGGACGTGAAGGATATACGGAAGCATCCGGCAGCACACTGGTCTGCGGAGCTGAGAAAAACGGTGTTTCTCTGATCGCGGTCGTTCTTCAGGGAGCATCCGGTACGACTGCTGCCGAAGCAGTCAGCCTCCTCGATTATGGATTTGACAATTTCCAGATTCTCTCTCTGGGTGATAATGATTTCAATATGACCTCCGGCGGAGACGTATTTGTTCCAAACGGCACCACAACAGATGCGCTTACCACGCAGGACGGAGAAGTGCAGGATGGTCAGTACAGCCGGCAGTATTTCTTCGGCGGAACTCCGGTCGGAACTGCAGTCATGTCGGTCGCTTCAACAGAAGAAGATACTTCTGTCATCGATGCCAGCACGCAGAATCTTGCAGATGCACAGAATTACACTGTCAGCCACACGAATGTTCCGTACTTCGTGATCGGCGGCATCGGGCTGCTTCTTCTGCTCCTGATTCTTTTCCGCATCGTGAAAGTCGCAAAATCCTGATACTTCTGTGACAGATAAACATAACAGATAAGTATAACAAAACCGGTCGCTGTCAGTTCAGACAGCAGCCGGTTTTCTGTTTACATAAATTTATAATGGTTTTGAATCGTCTTTACTGGATTTCTTTCAGATAACGTCCAAGTGCATCTTTCCAGTCCGGAAGTCTTGTAAATCCATGTTCTTCCAGTTTCTTCTTTTCAAGACGGCTGTTTGTCGGACGTTTTGCTTTTGCCGGATACTCTGCGGAGCTTACCGGAAGTACTTTCACATCCATGCCTGCCTGACAGAAGATTTCTTTTGCAAAATCACACCAGGAAATATATCCGCCTTCATTTGTTGCATGATATTTACCATATTCTTCTTTTTCCAGCATATCAACCAGAAGTCTTGCCAGGTCATACGTATAAGTAGGTGTTCCGATCTGGTCATCTACGACTGTCAACGTATCATGCGTTTTTCCAAGATTCAGCATAGTCTTAATGAAGTTCTTTCCGTTGAGGCCAAATACCCATGCGATACGTACGATATAATATTTCGGTGCGTATTTCTCTACCGCAACTTCTCCGTCGTATTTTGCCTGACCGTAAACATTCAGTGGTTTCACAACCGGATCATCCGGCTCCCACGGACGTGTTCCCTGTCCGTCAAATACATAGTCTGTACTGATATAGACCATCGGAATGTCAAGTTTTCCACACATTTTGGCAATATTTTCCGTACCTTCTGCATTTACTTTATGGCAGACTTCCTGATTATCCTCTGCAGCATCTACTGCTGTCCATGCAGCGCAGTGAACAACCTTGTCCGGATGTACTTCTCCGATCACACGCTCAACAGCTGCACTGTCTGTGATATCCATCTCATCTACATCCACACCAACGCCTTCATAGCCTCTTTTTGCCAGCTCATTCATTACATCATAACCAAGCTGTCCTTTTACACCTGTTACTAATACTTTCATACAAAATCCTCCTATATCCGTTTCAGCGAGAAATCCTGGCTCTTCAGCGTCAGGTTCGGGTTATAATACGGGTCCCCGTCACGCATGATATCCGGCCAGCGTCTTTCAAAAATCTGAATCTCTTTGTTAAATCGTGCCACCTTTTCCGGTGTATCCTCAAGTCCTCTGGACTTTGATTCGTAATGATACAGCTCCGCATATGGATTATATACGATCAGATATCCGGCAGCCCGAAGTTTCATGCAGAAATCAATATCATTAAATGCAACTGCCAGTTCTTCTGTCAGTCCTCCGACTTTATCAAAAGCTTCTCTCTTCACCATCATACAGGCAGCCGTTACCGCACTGTAATCCTGTGCACAGATGATCCTGTGACAGTATCCTGTCGTTCCTCTCGGCTGAAGGACAAAACAATGACCTGCAATTCCGCCAAATCCGATAACGACTCCGGCATGCTGGATCGTATCATCCTCATAATACATTCTCGCACCGACCGCTCCGACATCACTGCGCATGCAGTAACCAAGCAGTTCTTCCAGACAGTCTTCGTTAATGATCTCTGTATCATTATTCAGAAGAAGCATATACTCTCCTTTTGCAAAAGCTGCACCATAATTATTGATTGCAGAATAGTTAAACTCCTTATCCCAGTAAACAACATGTGCTTTCGGATTTTCTGCTTCCAGTTTTTTATAATACTGAAAAGTCGCATCATCCGTACTGTTATTTTCAACAATGATATATTCGTAATTTTTATAGGTAGATTTCTGATCAATAGAATCCATGCAGCGTTTCAGATCATCGATATGATCCTTGTTCGGAATAATGATCGAGATCAGCGGATCATGGTCTCTGTGAAATCTTGTCCTGTAAAGTCCCAGGAACTCTCCCTGGTATACTTCCGCATCGATTCCGGTCCTTCTGTAGTGTTCTTCGATTGCGTGTTTTCCGGCCTCAAATGCATATGTCTTGCTCTCCGGGTTCTCAGCCGTGGAATCTTCATGACATCTCCAGTGATATAGGATTTTTGGCACATGACAGATTTCTTCCGAATTGACTGCCTCAATACAACGGAAAATAAAATCATAATCCTGCGCACCGTCAAATTCCTTACGCAGAGTTCCGACCTGTTCAATAACCTTTCTGTCAACAACAAATAAGTGACAGATATAGTTTACCGTACAGAGCAGATCCGGATTATAGTCCGGCTTGAAATGCGGCTGGAAGAATTTATGTCCGTCCATGGACATCTTATCTTCATCGGAATAAAGGACCTTGATATCCTGATTTTTATTCAGTGCCTTCACACACTCAAACAGTGCGTGTGGTGTCAGTTCATCATCATGATCGGCAAAAGCGATATAATCACCTGTTGCAATCCCAATCGCAGCATTCGTATTCTCAGAGATCTGAAGCGGCTGGTCATGAGAAACTACCCTGATACGTTCATCAGAAGCTTCCAGTTCTTTAAGCAGTCCTGCGATCGGAGAGTCTGCTCCGCTTCCGTCCGACAGACAGAGTTCCCAGTTCGGATAGGTCTGTTCTCTGATCGTATCTACCAGCTGTCTGAGATATTTTTCCTGCGTCTTATATAACGGAATCACAATAGAAATCTTCGGCTGGAAATCAAATTTTTCTCTTCTCTGGCGTTCCAGTTCCTTCGAGCCCGGAAGATGTCTGACGATCCACTTCTGATACGGAATCTCCCTGGTGGATGCCGTCTTTACTTTCGCTGCAACTTTACCCACAAGAGCAGCACTTCCCTGGCTTCTCCAGTAACGAAGTCCCTTCTTCGCATATTTTTCTATTTTTTTACGGACCACTACAGCCGCCTGCAGTGGAACTACATGCACGGATTTTGTATTTCCGGCATAGAACACAATGTAGACAACTTTTCCTTTAAGGTTTGTCAGTTCCACGAAGAATCCAGACTTGTCCTTACCGTCCATCTGTTCCATCTCTTCATAAAGCTGTTCCACATCTACACGTTCTGTCCGGAGTACTTCTGCCTGAATCTTTTCTTTATTTTCATCAAAGATCTGAATGCGTACCGGTTCTGCTGCTACCGCCCATCCCCGGACACGCAGGAATCCCTGCTGTACTTTTTCTTCTTCAATATAAAACTGCGGTTTTCCTCTTCGCTTTTCCAGACTCTTTACCGTAACAGAAAACCAGCAGAAAGTTTTTTCCGGTGTCTCCGCATAAATACTGAGCTTCTGATAGCCTTCCAGCGATTCCGGAAGCTGTACTGCCGCTGTGATCCTCTCTCCCCGCATCAGGTCAGGATCTTTAAAACGTTCCAGTGCACTGACTACCTCCAGGCGCTGAATTTCTGCCTTTACTTCAGAGCCGTCCAGCTTTGCACGCATTTTTGCTTCTTTTGGCCACGTGCCCTGCAGAATATAGCAACAGGGATCCTGCAGATGGAAACGGTCCTTTGTTACCTCAAAAATTTCTCTTGCCATATAAAATATCCTACCTCATTTCTCCGCCTTAATCTTCTCTCAGAGAGCAGTCGCCCTCCGTCACAGAAAGATTCGGACTGTAGTAGGGATCTCCTGCTTCAAGCACGGTTCCCCATTTTTCTTTAAACCTGGTAATCTCTTTATCAAAACGGAACTGTTTCTCCGGAGTATCCTCCAGACCTCTTGATTTTGACTCATAATGATACAGTTCCGCATGTGGTGTAAATACGATCCTCTTTCCTGCTGCACGCAGTTTCATGCAAAGATCAATATCATTAAACGCCACCTGGAAAGTCTCATCAAACCCGCCGACTGCATCAAAATCATCCTTTCTGACCATCATACAGGCTGCAGTAACCGCACTGATCTCCTGCACACTGATCATTCTTCCAAAATATCCCGGATTTTCTCTGGATGCACGGCACATGATATGACCGGCAATTCCACCAAGTCCCAGAACAACGCCGGCATGCTGGATCGTGTCATCCGGATAGTAGAGCTTTGCTCCCACTGCTGCTACTGTCTCCTGCTGACAGATCTGAATCATTTCTTCCATCCACTGCGGTGTCAGGATCTCCACATCATTGTTCAGGAACAGCAGATACTCTCCCTTCGCCTCTTTGGCAACAAAGTTATTGATCGCAGAATAATTGAATTCTTTTTCCCATTTCAGGACGCGCACCTTTGGATAACGTCCTGGAAGTTTTTCATAATAAGCAAATGTCTCTTCCTGTTCGCTGTTATTTTCGACCACAAGTATTTCATAATTACGGTAAGTCGATTTCTTCGCAATAGAAAACAGACAGAGTTCCAGGTCATCCACATGATCTTTATTCGGAATGATGATCGAGATCAGCGGACTGCCCTGAATCTTCACATAACTCCGATACCAGCCCGGACGTTCCGTCATCTCTACGCTGGCATCTACGCCAGTTCTCTGATAATGTTCACGGATTGCATTTCGTCCTGCCTCATATGCATACTTCTTGCTTTCCGGATCTGCTGCTGTGGAATCCATATGACATCTCCAGTGATACAGGACTTTTGGAATATGCACGATATCCTGTGCCTGCTCACAGCAGCGGAAAATGAAATCATAATCCTGTGCCCCGTCAAATTCAGAACGAAGATATCCAATCTTATCAGCCAGACTTTTTCTTACAACAAAAATATGGCAGATATAATTGTTCTCTCGCAAGCGGAACAGATTAAAATCCGGTTTAAAATTCGGATCAAAGTAATGCTGTCCGTCCATGCTCACTTTATCTTCATCTGTGTAGAGTACATCTGCCGCCGAATTCTCATTGACAGCTTTTACGATTTCATATAAGGCATCCGGTTCCAGCGTATCGTCATGATCACACAGCATCAGGTAATCTCCCTCTGCCATGCCGATCGCCGCATTTGTATTTGCGGAAATTCCGCCATTTTCATCCAGTTTCTTATATAAAATACGCTTTTCTCGTCCATAATGCTTCTCTGTAAATTCTTTTACTTTATCATCCGGGCTTCCATCCGCCAGACAGAGCTGCCAGTTCGCATAACTCTGGGAGCGTACGGATTCCAGTAATTCCTTCAGATACGGAAGCGGCGTTGCATAAAGCGGAATCACGATACTGATCTTTGGATTCACTGCAAAAGAAGCATGTTTCTGCTTTCTGAGTGTCCGTTTATCCGCCTGATGTTTTGTAAGCCAGGCTTCATAACCGCCCTTCGTCTCCGGCTCATTCTTTCCAAACAGTCTTCCCCAGAAACCTTTTGGTTTATTTACCTTCTGCAGTTCCTGTACATCGATCTCGTATGTCTTTGTCACAGAATCGCCTCGGAAGTGAAGTACGATCCTCTTTCCCGGAATCTCCTGAAGAACCGCTGAAATGCGGAACCCGATCTCCTGCTGTCTGTATGCATCATCCAGTCCCAGTCTTTCTACAACATCCGGTCTTCTGCCTCTGCTTATCCGGCAATCCAGAATGCTGGTATCTTCTTTATGCACGGTGACTTCTACTTCACCTCGCTGGTCAAGTACCCATCCCTGTATCTCCAGCATGGTATCATAAAGGATCTCCACCCGGTCAAGATGAAACTCTACCAGACTTTCTTTCAGAAACTCTTCCAGTTCATCTGATGTCTGTTCCCATATGGAGCACTTTGACTCTCCATCATATACGAATAATTCCAGTTCCTGATACTTATTGATCAGCTGTAATACCTCTGGAATACATACGGTAAATCCAGGCTGGAATTCTCCCAGTTCCACCTGAAGTGCCTGTTCTACATCCGGTCTCGGACGAAAAATAACGTTTGGAATCTCGATCTTCTGATGTCCGTCGGCAACCAGTTCAAACACGCTTTCTTTCCGGGAAACCGGAATGTACCAGCCTTCCAGGCTTAAAACATGCCCATGTCTGTCATTATATTTCTGCTCATCTACGCTGAAGCGTAATTCTTCCATGTTTCATCCTCGTTTTATCTGCTGCCTGTTTACACAACAGCTTTATTTCTTCTTGATACCTCTGTACAGCTTCCAGACTTTTGTATTTTCCATTTCATGGATCTGTCGTTTCAGCTGCTGTATTTCCTGTTCACGCTGCAGGGAAACACGACCGAATTCTTTCCAGAACTGTTCTCTTGCCTCCTGCTCTTTTATTACTTCTACTTCAAATCTGAGGGTATGTTCGCCCTCCGGAATATCCGACACGATAAACTGCGGATCTCCCGCGCCAAAATAATATTTATGTTTCTCGATCGGGAATCCATTTGTAGAAAATGCAGTCTTCTTTGCATTCTCCAGAGTAAGTTTTTTCAGGAAAAGTCCTCCTGCTGCTTCACCCGGATCCAGACGAAGTCTGCGAACTCCTGTCGGAATCGGTATTTCTGCCCTGACTCCCTGTCTTCCCATCGGAAACACAATGGAATCTTCTTCGCAGAAATCTTTTCCTTTATCGTAGAATACCTGCAGTTTCCGTTCCGCTCCTGCAATACGGATCTTCTCATAATAAGAAAGAACGTCTACTTTTCCGGGTGAAACTTCCTCATACATTGCAAGCAGCGGTATATGGCTGCCTTCCATGTATTTCTGAAAATTCTTCTCCATCTCTGCATAAACTTTTCTTTCTTCTTCCGTGATTCCTGCTTTTCCGTAGAAATCCAGTTTTTTTAAAACCCGACGCTTTCCGTCACTTTCCAGATAATAATGAATCATCCGGAACAGAATATATTTACACGGAATCGGGAAACGGAATGTCCACTCATAATCAATAACCGAAACCCGGTCTTTTTCGATCAGGATATTTGCCGGTACCAGGTCAATGTTCGACATACCGCTGCAGCGGCTGTTCTCACTGATCTCCACATCACCAAATACCTCTGTGAATTCCGGTGTCTTAAAGAACATCTCACCTTCATGGATATGACGAATCTTTTTCAGATAGATGAAGAACAGTTTCTCAAGTTCTTCTGTCTTTCCTGTTTCCAGAAGCTCATCCAGACGTGCTTCTAATGTCTGACCCTGCAGATATTCCAGACGTACTCCGTCTTTTTCGCTATTGCAGGTATTCAGCTCCAGACCTTCTCTTCCATAAAATGTTCCAAGCTCTCTGGCAATCTTCTCCAGATTTCTGACATGCTCTGCTGCCACTTTCTCTGCCGGAAGTTTCCGGACAGTTCTTGTCCTGTCATGTTTCTTCTCACAGATTTCTGTGCGAATCGCAAATTTCGGATCTCTTTCATTCGAAAACTTCGCATAGATCGTTTCTGTCTCAATCTCCTCTTTTCCGATCAGAAGAAGGAATGAATTCGCGAACTCCGGATACAGATCATTTTTAATCAGAGAATCATACACCGGTGATTCCTGAAAAAGCTGCAGACGCAGCCTGTCATAATTTGTTTCCAGACGATTCAGTTCTCCTTTTTCCGGCAGTCTTCTGTCGGAATAGATCGTCATCGGCAGTTTATAATCCGGGAATGGATAATACCAGGATGCCTTAAGCTCTCCTGCTTCTTTCAGAATCGCAGACAGCTCTTTTTTAGAAAAAGTCTTGACTCCACTTGTAGTCGGATACCCCTCCAGACCTTCAAAAAGCGTACCAAAATGGTCTTCCGTACAGCCTGCCCAGTATTTCAGCCCCAGCCGGTTCTCGATTGCAAGTACGATCTTTCCGTCCGGTTTCAGATGTCTGGATATGATCTTCAGAAAGTCCACATAAGGCGTATCACTCTGAATATACGCCTCTCCATATTCAAACACACCGATCAGTGTGATATAGTCATATTTTTCCGTAAGGTTTTTCTCAATATCCTGGAAGTTTCCCATCAGGATCTGCAGATTATCGAAATCTTTATGTCTCCACGCATTGATCATACTGCGCTTTTTTGACAATTCGATACAGGTCACCTTCGCAGCTTTTTTGCAGAGTGCACCTGTCACTGCGCCGCATCCTGCTCCGACTTCAAGAACATTCTCATCTCCTGTAAAAGGAAGCCAGCTTAAGATATTTTCTCTGATATGTGAATAATGATACAGAATCGGCCAGCTTTTTCTCTCGGCGATCACCTGATTCCATTTTTCTTCCGGATAGGTTCTGGCAATCTCCAGCATCTCATCTTCAATCGCACCATCTGTATATAAGTCCTGTCCCGGATAATACGTATCATCCAGAACAACCTGTCCTATTTTTTCACTCATTCTTCTTCTCCGTACTGAATCTCTACTTTTGAATTCATATCATAAAAACCTACGGTATTCTGTTCAGAAACAACTGTAATATTACATGCATCATAAAGTCTGTGGAATACTGTGAACTCACCGTCCCTGTATCCTGTACATCCAAAGGCGAGAAGATATTCGCCTCCCTGCAGGAACATTTCCTGCGAGAATGTCACAGTGCAGGTATCTCCCTGTTCCGAATGCTCTATATGCACTTTTTCGAACATTGTATTCGTTCCGGTAATCTCATTTCCCTTGATGTCTTTAAAGGTATATGCCATGATCGGCTCCTGTATTGCCTCATGGAATACCACTTTCATTCGAATCTTGAAAGAGTTTCCCTTCTCGATCGTATTGGTCGACCGTCCTTTATCATCGATCACCGCAAAATCCGTGATCTCGGCCAGCTTGCTGCCGTATTCCAGCATATTCGGATTCACCTGGAATTCTTCGCTCCAGCTTTCTTTTTTCTTTATTTCTTTTTCCAGCTGTTTTGTCGGGTCCTGTCCTACCAGAAGCTGTTTATACATATCCACCATCTGCTTCGGGGAACCCTCTTCCAGCTTCACTCCCTTATTCAGAAGAACAACTCTGTCACAGTATCGGGAAATACTGCTCAGATCATGGCTTACAAAAAGGATCGTACGCCCCATCTCCTTAAATTCTTCGAATTTACGATAACATTTTGCCTGGAAAAAGACATCGCCTACCGAGAGGGCCTCATCGACGATCAGGATCTCCGGATCAATATTGATCGCAACGGCAAAAGCCAGACGAACGAACATACCGCTGGAATATGCTTTGACCGGCTGATGTACAAAATCACCGATGTCTGCAAAATCCAGAATATCCTGCAGTCTGGCATCAATCTCTTCTCTGGAGAAGCCCATCATAGTTCCATTGAGATACACATTCTCAATTCCGGTGTACTCCATATTAAATCCGGCACCCAGTTCAAGCAGGGCCGAGATTCGTCCGTCCACCGTAACTTCACCTCCGGTAGGATTCAATACACCGGTAATGATCTTGAGGATCGTGGATTTACCGGAACCGTTCGTTCCGATAATTCCCACAGTCTCACCTCGTTTTACATCAAAGCTGACATCCCGGAGTGCATAATGCTCTCTTACCGGGACTTTAAATCCCAGTGCCTCTTTTAACCGGTCTGACGGCTTATTATATAATTTATACATCTTGTCCAGATGTTTTATCTGAATTGCAAATTCACTCATTCTACTCTCCGCTTACAGTACATCTGCAAAATGTACCTGAAGTTTTTTAAACAGTCGGGTTCCAAGCACAAACACGATCAGGGTAAACGCCCAGAAATAAAGCGTCAGTACCGGATGTTCCCAGACTGCTACTTTACCTATCAGAGAATCACGGTATCCCTGTACGATATAGAATATCGGATTCAGTTTCAGTATGTTCGCCAGAATACCACCCAGACCAAGATCATTAAAATCCCACATGATCGGAGTAACCCATACTCCAACCTGAAGCATAATATTGATGATCTGACTCAGATCCCTGAAAAATACAACTGCCGCGCTGGTCATATAGGTAACCGCCAGAATCAGCATAAAGATACAGAAACTGTAGTATATCAGCTGTAATGCATACAGACTCGGCGGATATCCCATCACGGTATAAAGCAGCAGTACGATCACAACAAAAAAGCAGTGTACGAATATCGCTGAAAACACCTTCACTACCGGAAGGATACGGATATTAAAAACAACTTTTTTGACCAGATAATTATACTCCAGTAACGAGTTTGTACCACCAGTCAGGCCATCCTGGATAAAAAACCACGGAACAAGTCCGGCAATCAGCCATAATACAAAAGGAACACCTTTATCTGAACCATTGCGAAGTGCCAGACCAAATACAAACCAGTATACACAGATAGTTACGATCGGCTGAATAAACGCCCATATTGTTCCAAAGTAGGAACCTGCATATTTTGTTTTGAAATCATTTTTTGCCAGAGAGAATACTAACTTTCGGTTTTTGTAAATCTCTCCCGGCAGCCAGGTTTCTTTTTTCAATCCTTTTTACTCCTGTTGGCAGTATATTCCTTAAAACTTCCCCATTTCTGGTCTTTATCAGAAAGGATCAGTTCCATATCTTCCGGAATCGGCCATTCTACTCCGATATCCGGATCGTTATATGCAAGACCGCCTTCATCGTTCGGATGATAGAAATCGGTACATTTATAAGCAAATTCTGCAGAATCAGAAAGAACGACAAATCCGTGTGCAAAATTCTTCGGAATGAAGAACTGTTTTTTATTCTCTGCTGAAAGCAGAACACCATACCACTGTCCGTATGTCGGGGAACCTTCACGAAGGTCTACAGCAACATCAAACACTTCTCCGCTTACAACGCGGACAAGTTTATCCTGCGGATAATTAATCTGGAAATGAAGTCCGCGAAGTACACCTTTGCGTGAACTGGACTGGTTATCCTGAACGAATTCCATATCGATTCCGGCTGCTTTATAATCGTTATAGTTATATGTTTCCATAAAATATCCGCGCTCATCACCGAATACTGCCGGTGTGATCACTTTCAGTCCTTCAATATGACATGTCTCTACTGTAATTTTTCCCATTTTATAATCCCTCCGCAATTTCAATCAGATATTTTCCGTAAGCAGTCTTAAGAAGTGGCTGTGCCAGCTCAACAAGCTGCTCTTTTGTAATAAATCCACGTTTGTATGCGATCTCTTCGATGCAGGAAATATACAGTCCCTGGCGTTTCTGGAAAGCAGCAACAAAGTCTGCCGCATCAAGAAGAGAATCATGATTTCCTGTATCCAGCCATGCAAATCCACGTCCCAGAGTCTCTACCTTCAGAGTTCCTCTTCTGAGATATTCGTTATTAATGCTTGTGATCTCGATCTCACCACGTGCAGACGGTTTTACATTTTTTGCAATTTCTACAACATCATTGTCATAGAAATACAGTCCCGGAACTGCATAATTTGACTTTGGATGCTCCGGTTTCTCTTCGATAGAAAGAGCCTTTCCGTTTTCATCAAATTCTACAACACCATATTCTCTCGGGTCTCTTACATAATAACCGAAAATAATCGCACCTTTTTCTTCTTCTGTACGTCTGTAAGCATTCTGAAGAACTCTGGAGAAGCTCTGTCCATAGAAAATATTATCTCCGAGTACCAGTGCAACTGCGTCATTTCCGATGAAATCTGCGCCAATGATAAATGCATCAGCCAGTCCTCTCGGCTGTTCCTGTACAGCATATTCAAATCTCATTCCAAGCTGGCTTCCATCTCCCAGAAGATCGCGGAAAACCGGAAGATCTCTCGGTGTGGAGATGATCAGGATCTCACGAATTCCTGCGAGCATCAGTGTAGATAATGGATAATAGATCATCGGTTTATCATAAACCGGCATGATCTGCTTGGAAATTGCTTTTGTCAACGGATATAATCTGGTTCCGGAACCACCTGCTAAAATAATACCTTTCATTACGTTTCCTCCTTGATTTCAGGTTCTTTGTTTATTTTCATCCATTTTTTATATAGAGTGCAATCAATAATATGACCAGAATGCCTGCCATGACGCCCATTGCGATCAGCAGTGCCTTCATCGTACCGGATAACCCGTCTGTACGAATCTCCTGGATCTGTTCAGACATGGATTTCTGCTGTGTCTGAGTTTCTGTTTCAGAAGCTGCTGTATTTTCTGTCGTGTCCTCCACGGTCTCTGATGATTCTACTGCAGTTTCTCCTGTCTCAGTCACTGTTTCTGTAGTTTCTTCCACCGCCGGAGTTTCTGTCGGCTGCGCTTCTGCAACATATCCCACAAACTGACCACTGTAATAATATCTGGTCAGCAACTTTCCGTTTCTCTCTGCGTTATCCGTTGTCAGATCATTTACAGTGACACCTTTCGGAACGGTCATCGCTGTTCCATTTACATCAATCGTATCAAAATTGTTAAACGCATAATCAAACAGAGCAGTACTGTCTGTACAGTTGATTCCCAGGTCTGTTGCGTACATTGTAACTGCAATATATCTGCGTCCATTTCTCTCTGCTACTGTTACCAGAGTATGCTGTGCCTCTGTTGCAAATCCGGTTTTACCTCCGATACAGCCTTCATAATACAGTGGCGATTCCTTCGCCATGAGCGGCATATGCGTATGCAGGACTCTCGCTTCACTCATGTTCGTGGCAGGGATCTTATAACTTGTACATTTCAGCACCTGGCAGAATCGCTTGTTTCGAAGAGCTGCTCGCATGATCTTCGCCAGATCATGAGCACTGGAATAATGATTTTCGTCCGGCAGACCGCTTGCATTCGCAAAATGCGTATGCGTACATCCAAGCTCTTTCGCCTTCTGATTCATCATTTCAACGAAATTTGTCTCCGTACCGCCGACAGTCTCAGCAATCTGCGCACAGACCTCATTCGCTGATTTAATGTATGCAGCCATCCAGCAGTCCTTCATTGTCATCGTCTCGCCAAGCTGCGCATTAATATTACTGCTGTCCCAGGTAACATCCCTGATTCCGGTTTCTGTAAAAGTGACAATATCCTTCGGAGAGCTGTTCTCAATCGCTACCAGCAGGGTCATAAGTTTCGTCGTACTGGCAGGATATCGATATTCATCCATACCTTTATCATACAGAACTGCACCTGTTTCCGCATCGATCAGAACTGCCGTTTCTGATGTAATCGCCGGAGCTGCCGGCCATCCTGTAATGCTGTCACTCGCTACCGGTGCCGGTGTTCCGTTTGTAGTTACAGTTGCTGCCTGTGCTGTCGCAGAAGACACCAGAATCACTGCCGCACCAATTCCGGTCGCGATCCGGTATATTCCTTTCTTCATTTATTTACCTCCATCGTCACAGGCTGCTGTCTTTTCAACCTGTCAAATTCTGCTTTTTAAAACTAGACATATCTCATATTATTTTCTCACAATCGCACTGTAAATTCAATGCCTATTTTAGCTAAAATCTTTTTCCACATCTCTGTACATAAAAAACGCTGTACAGATCAGGAGAATTCCTGAAATATACAGCGTTTCAATCTCAGTCTTTCATGAGATATTATTTTGTTTTATACATTGCTTCATAGTATTTCTGATAGTCACCGCTGGTAACATTCTTCATCCAGTCTTCATGTTCAAAGAACCACTGGATTGTCAGACGGATACCATCTTCGAAACATGTTTCCGGATACCAGCCAACTTCTTCTTTGATCTTGTCCGGTGCGATCGCATAACGACGATCATGACCTTTACGGTCTTCTACGTATGTGATCAGGTTTTCGCTGACAAGTTCTTTACGCGGATCACCTTCCGGAAGCATTTCCTGAAGAGTATCCAGAATGATATGGATGATCTGGATGTTCTGTTTCTCGTTATGTCCACCGATATTGTAAGTCTCGAAAAGTCTTCCCTTTTCCTGTACCATATCGATTCCTTTTGCGTGGTCCATTACATACAGCCAGTCACGAACATTCTTTCCATCTCCGTATACCGGAAGTTTCTTTCCCTGAAGTGCATTATTGATGATCAGCGGAATCAGTTTTTCCGGGAACTGATATGGTCCGTAGTTATTACTGCAGTTTGTGATGTTTGCCGGGAATTTATATGTGTCCATGTAGGATTTTACCAGCATATCAGAGGATGCTTTACTTGCTGAATACGGACTGTGCGGAGCGTATGGAGTAGTCTCATAGAAAAATCCGTCGTCCTCTTCCAGAGAACCGTATACCTCGTCTGTTGATACATGCAGGAATTTCTTATCCGGTTTAAAGGTTCCATCCGGAAGTTCCCATGCTGCTTTTGCTGCATTCAGCATAACCAGAGTTCCGAGTACGTTTGTTTTTACAAAAACTTCCGGGTTACGGATACTTCTGTCTACATGGCTCTCTGCTGCAAAATGAACAACTCTGTCGATGTCATTTTCTTCAAAGATCTTCATGATCGCATCACTGTCACAAATATCAACTTTCACAAAAGTATAGTTCTCGCGGTCTTCGATATCTTTCAGATTCTCAAGGTTTCCTGCATAAGTCAGTTTGTCTACGTTGATGATGCGGATTTCGTTATCATATTTCTTAAACATATAATGAATATAGTTGGATCCGATGAATCCTGCTCCACCTGTTACAAGGTATGTTCTCATATTTTACTTTTCCTCCTGAAAAGCGCCCTCCATTCGGGAGAGCGCCATATTTTATTATTTTTATTTACCAGCATAAGCCGGGTCTGTCGGGTCGAATGTCTGATTTCCTCTCAGAGGTGTCAGGGCTTTTCTTCCCAGAGGTCCCTTAAACGCTTCGTCTTTTGTATATTTACCATCATATACATAAATCTTGGATCCGTTGCAGTTATCATATACCCATTTTGCATCTGCCACACAGCAGCGAATACATCCATGAGATGCCGGGGTTCCAAGTCTGTAGTATTCAGCTACCGGAAGGTTATGATCGTTCTTCTGGCTGCATGCAACAGAATGAACATAAATACCGCCTGTTACATGAGTACCGTACTGACCCCAGGACGGTCCCATCAGAAGCTGCCAGCGATCTGATCTGGTCAGTGTAAATGTACCAAGTTTTGTCGGTGTCTCAGCTTTTCCTACAGATACACGGATCGTCTTGATCGGAATCTTCATCGTGCTGTTAGTATAAACAGTCATAACGCCATTGACACGGTCACAAGCCAGATAATATTTACTCTGTTTGAATTCGCTTGTTCTGTCATTGACTCTGTATCCGTTCTTATCAAATCTGTACTGCATACCGTCGATCCATCTGACTGTATTCTTTACATATTTTCCGGTCTTCGGATCCATATAACGTACATAATTTCTCTTGTTGTTTACAACGACCCATCCGGCACTTACAAAACGTCCTCTGCTGTCCAGACTTCCGTGGTTTCCAT
>CAVBPN010000161.1:0-4611 GCA_963597235.1 bacterium | reverse complement strand
GTTTCCATTACATTCTACACCGGATTTATTAGTTACAGCTGTCAGATTCTGGAAATAGAAGTAATAGAATCTTCCGTCCGCCTTAATACGTTTCCATCCATTCTCAGCAAGAACGCCGCTTCCGGAAGCGTAGTAGTATTTTCCATTGTATTTGATCCATTTGCTCTTATAAACTTTACCTTTATAAGCTTTTGAACTGGATCTCTGGAAGAAGTAATATTTACCATTGATCTTGGTCACCCCACTGGCCATACGTCCGTCTGCCAGATAGTATCTTCCGCTCTTCCATGCATTCAGATAGCTGTTTCCGGATGCTGAGAAATAGAACCATCCGACAAACTTACCGTTTACAGTAACTTTCTTGATACCTTTCTGTTCCTGTACACGGCCTGCAACTTTACCGAAATAGTAATAACGGTTTCCTGCACCGGAAAGTTTTACCCAGCGTTTCTTCCATGTTGCACGACGTCCGTTACCTGTAAAGTAATATCTGTATTTACCATATTTTACAAGCTTGTCTTTATATGCAACACCGTTACCGTCAGCCATGTAATAATATCCGTCAGCACCCTTGACCGGTTTCTTAGTCTTAATCAGGTATCCGTTTGCATCAAGAAGATAGAGATTCGTGCTGTTACTCAGAAGCTTATATGCTCCGATGCCCTTTTTCTGATAATATCCATTTTTATCAAAGTAACGCCACTGTGCACCTTTATTTGTGCTCTTGCTTACCCAACCATTGACTGCCATCTTACCAGGAATATCGTTTGCAGATGCTGCCGGCTGGAAATAGCAGACATGTCCGCTGATATTCTGATCTCCTACGTATGGTTTACCACCACTCAGGAGATAGTAAGAAGATCCGTTGATACTATAGATCTTGTTTGCTTCGAGATTTTCCTGTTTACCATTATTATTTCCATAATAATTAAATACACCCTGGCTCGCATTCCACATCCATGTACCGGAAATTGCCTGACCTAACTGTGAGTTATAAGGTGTTTTCTTATTTGTATCCAGATGATTACTGATCTTTACTTCGGATTCTGTGCGGAAATAATAGTAATCGCTTCCTACAGTACTTCTGCCCGTCAGAAGATATCCATCTTTATCAAATGCATAGTATCCGGAAACCAGCTGATTTCCCTTCAGATCCATAGAGGTAATCTTTACCAGACCATCAGCAGATGTATAATAATCACCTGCTCCAGCTTCTGCTGCCTGCTGTTCATCTACAACCTGCTGTGTTTCAACTTCTGCTGCTGACTCATCAACTACTGGCTGTGTCTCTTCTGATACAGCTTCTGTTACAGTTTCCGCTGTATCAGCTGCTACATTCTCATCAGTTCCTGCTTCTGCTGTTTCTTCTGTTCCAACAACTGCTGCAGTTTCCTGCTGTACTTCCTGTGTCTGTACACTGGTAAGCTTGTGCAGTTTCCATTTACCATTTACATTTTCCCATTTGTTATAAAAAAGGGTTGCTTCTTTTGCAGTGGCTGATTCCTTTGCTCCAGCCTGTTCTGCAGTGTCTTCAGTCACTACCGGAGTCTCGTTCTGCGTTTCTTCGGTCGCAATCTCTTCGTCTCCTGAACTGAAATCAACCTCTGCCTGGTCTTCGGAACCAGTGGTATCTGCATCAACTGTATCTTCTGTCTGAGCGCTATCCTCTATAGCATCATCCGTTTCAACAGCCACAGCAGAATCATCTGCCTCTGCTGCTTCGTCAGATTCATCTGCCACAGATACTTCATCCGTTTCTGATTCCTCTGCCACAGATGCTTCAGAAGAAAATTCAGCTGCGCTGACGATACTTGCTTCTGCTCCGGTGGATGCACACATTGCAAGGCTCAGCATTACTGCTACAACTTGTTTTTTCACAACTACTCCTCCTTAAATTCTTTACATGCATTTCTATTCACCAAGACCGCTGCTGATCGCATCAGTCAAAGCTTTCAACGCTTCCTGCTCGTCTGCCCCTTCACAGACCAGTTCAATTTCGTCTCCACATTTCACACATGCCCCGAGCACACTCAATACACTCTTTGCGTTTGCTGTGCCGTCTTCAAAAACAAATGTAACTGCGGAACTGTACTTCATAGCTTCATTACATAATATACCAGCCGGGCGCAGGTGAAGTCCCGATGGATTATTAACTGTTATCTTCTGACTTACCATTATGAAATCTCCTGTTAATTATTTTCATCTGCTGTAGAAATTTTTGAAATCTCCACGCCTGTTGTCACTTCGTCTACCAGCTCATACCCTTTCGGTATCTCGATACTGACAGGCACTTCATAACTTCCTTCGCTCATTCCCTTGAGATCGATTGAGACATTAATATCACCTTCTGTAAGATCATCAAGATCATCCGAAGTTTTCTTAACACGAATTTCTATCTTTGCAGTGTCAAATGAAACCTGCATTCCATCAGGTGAATTATTTACAACGATGTTCTTGGTCGGAACCTCACATACATTGCTTCCCTCCGGAAGAACATTCACTCTGACAAACACATCTTCACTCGAATCACTGGTAAGTTTCAAACCATCCGGAAGGTAATACGATATATTGATCTTTTCTTCAAAATCACTGTCCCGATCTGAAATATCCGCCACAGATCCTGGCAGACTGATAGTATTATTCTGCTCTTTCAGGGCTGCCAGTGCATCTTCACTTCCTGCAACGCTGATCACGTTCGGTGTCGTAGTAACACTTTCTACCTGATAGCCGGCTTTCGGAGTACCTGAGTATTCCGCACTGATCTTGACATTTGACTGAACCTTCCATAATTTTGCTGTCACATATACTCTCGAAACATTCAGGTAACCCATATCTGTATCTGTAAATTCCTCACCGTTTTTATCGATGATCTTGACATCGGTTTCCTGAGTCACATCTTCTGTCGCCCCATCTACACTGATGGAAGCATTTACCTTATCTATTTTATTAATAAGAGACACCGGACCTGTAATCTTGATTTTCTCAGGATTGGAAGTCAGTGTACCAATCTCATATCCTCTGTCAGGCTTTGTGTTATTCGTAGTTACATTAACCACAAACTCCTGCGTATCCTTATCTTCCAGGTGAAGGCTCAGATTCTGCGGACTTACTTCTATATTGTCTGCCGATATTTTTCCACAGGATACCGTGATCGGCACCATCACCGGATCTGTATTCAGACTTACTGCCTGCTGAAGATCTGCAACCGCACGGATATCACTGAGAGAGATCCTGTCCAGGATTTTTCTCTGTGCCTTTATCGTCACACGGATTGGAACCTGCTCCTCATCCTGCATACACATCTTTCCATCTGCATCGATATATCCCTCATTGAGCAATTCCACATCTGACACAACAAATGATTTTGTACTGATCGGATTGTTGACATTGACAACCAGAAGCCATACAAGAATCGCAATCGCAAGAGACAGGATCTTTAAAGAAAGATTATTTCCTACGTTTTTCTTCATGCTTCACTCTTCCCTTCAACAACTGTCTCAGTTTACTGTTATCCACAATCTTTTTATTCTGAGCTTTTTCCAGAACTTCACGAAGCTGACTGCTGCTGACATTTCGCATCAATTGTCCGTTCTGTGCCACAGAAACCTGTCCGGTCTCTTCGGATACAATGATCGTAACAGAATCTGTCACTTCACTGATTCCCACACCGGCACGATGTCTGGTTCCAAGCTGTTTACTGAGTTCCATATTGTCAGACAACGGGAGATAGCAGGTCGCTGCAACGATTCGATTCTCCCGCACGATCACTGCTCCGTCATGAAGCGGTGTATTATGTTCAAAAACATTGATCAACAGCTGACTGGTCAGAATCGCATCCACATTGATTCCGGTTCTGACATACTCGTCAAGGCGGATTTCCTGCTCGATCACGATCAGTGCTCCGGTCTTAACTTCTGCCATATCAAAGCATGCCTTGATCAGTTCATTAACCGTTTTGTCCGTAAATCGTTCCTTTACTTCTTTTCCTGAATCAAAAGGAATGATCGATGCCATGATCTTTTTCTGTCCCAGCTGCTCTACGACTTTTCGAAGCTCGGGCTGGAAGATTACAACGATCGCCGTGATCAGAGCACCGGCAAGTCTGGATACGATCCACAGAATCGTATTCATCTTGAATATATAGGCAATAATAAGAAATGCCCCGATGACCAGAAGCCCCTTCAGCAGAGTATATGCACGTGTGAATTTGATCCATACCATAAACTGGTATACGAAAAACGAGATCAGGATTATCTCGATCACATCGATCACACCGATAGACGGCAGATTGATATCTGATAAATATCTTACCAGTATATCTGTAATATTCCGCATAAACTCTCCTTTCCTTCTGCTGTTGACTGGTTACTGTTACTTACTTTCTTATCAATTATAAATCCTTCAGGGATTCTTCCAGTTTTTTCTCAAAATCAATATCATCGATATCTGCTTTCTGTACTACAGAAGGCTCTTCCTGCTCCTGTACGCGTTTTTTCTTTTTCGGCGGTTCTTCTCCCTGAAAAAGAGGAGTTGAATAATTCACCACACGCTCAGCAGCCTTACGTTCTTCTCTGGCTGATTCTCCGTTGATCTTTTTAATGCTTCTCTCAG
>CAVBPN010000160.1:0-23549 GCA_963597235.1 bacterium | reverse complement strand
CAGTTGGGGATCCTGACTGTTTTTTGTTGTAGTGAGAACTGCGGTATGCTATAATACACACTAGTATACTAGGTTAAAAGGAGTGTTTATAGTGAGTACTCATGATAAATATAAAGTATTACAGCAGAATCTGAAAGACATGGGAAGTGTGGCAGTTGCTTTTTCCAGCGGTGTAGATTCTACTTTTCTTCTGAAAGCCGCGCTGGAAGCACTTGGAAATGATAAAGTGATCGCAGTGACAGCCAGTTCCTGTTCTTTCCCGGAGAGAGAGCTGAAAGAAGCAACAGAATTCTGTAAAGCAAATGGTGTGCGTCACATTGTCTGCAAATCAGAAGAACTGGATATTGATGGATTTCGCCAGAATCCGAAGAACCGCTGTTATCTGTGCAAGCATGAACTGTTTGAGAAAATCTGGGAGATTGCAAAAGAAAACGGCATGAATGCAGTAGCCGAGGGATCCAACATGGATGACAACGGTGATTACCGTCCGGGACTGATCGCAGTAAAAGAACTTGACGTCAGCAGTCCGCTCCGTCAGGCAGAATTATATAAGGAAGAAATCCGTGAGCTGTCTAAAGAGATGGGACTTCCGACCTGGGACAAGCAGTCCTTCGCCTGTCTTTCCTCCCGTTTTGTTTACGGAGAGACCATCAGCGAGAAAAAACTTGGCATGGTAGACAAGGCAGAGGAGCTTCTTCTGGATATGGGATTTCATCAGGTGCGTGTCCGCATCCACGGAAACATTGCGAGAATTGAGGTCCTTCCGGATGAGATTGTAAAGATCGTAGAAGAAGAAAACAGAACCAGAATTGCAACGCAGCTTAAGAAATATGGCTTTGATTATGTGACTCTGGACCTTCTGGGATATCGTACCGGAAGCATGAATGAAACGTTAGATGAAAAAGAGAAGGAGATTAAGAAATAAATGTTAAATCAGTTTTCCAGAACACAACTGTTATTTGGTAAAGAGGCAATGGAGAAGCTGGCAAACTCCAGAGTTGCAGTGTTTGGAATAGGCGGTGTTGGTGGCTATACCGTAGAAGCTCTTGTGAGAAGTGGTGTCGGAGCACTCGACCTGATCGATGATGACAAGGTATGCCTGACCAACCTGAACCGCCAGATCATTGCGACAAGAAGTACTGTCGGTAAATATAAAGTTGATGTGATGAAAGAACGTATTCTTGATATTAATCCAAAGGCAGAAGTAAATGTTCACAAGTGCTTTTACCTGCCGGAGACGAAAGATGAGTTTGATTTCTCCCAGTATGATTATGTTGTAGACGCAGTGGATACAGTAACTGCGAAGATCCAGCTTGTTATGGAGGCCAGAGAAGCAGGAGTTCCGGTCATCAGCAGTATGGGAGCCGGAAATAAACTTGATCCGACAGCTTTTCAGGTGGCAGATATCTACAAAACTTCTGTCTGCCCGCTGGCGAAAGTTATGCGTCGTGAACTTAAGAAACGTGGAATTAAGAAACTGAAAGTTGTATATTCTCAGGAAAAACCAACCCGTCCGATCGAGGATATGTCAATCAGCTGCCGAACACATTGCATCTGTCCACCGGGTGCGGCGCATAAATGTACTGAGCGTCGTGATATTCCGGGCTCAACAGCGTTTGTTCCTTCTGTGGTAGGACTGATTATCGCCGGTGAAGTGCTGAAGGACCTTGCTGCAAAAGCGAATTAATGATAAGATAAATTTATCCAATTAATCTCGGATTTTGCACAAAAGAGAGAAATTATATGAGGAAGATGCATAAAAGTGCAGCAGCGTTGGCTTTGATCATGGTAATATCCATGGAAGGAAGTTCTATAGTGCATGCAGGTGAGACTGCAAAAGAGGATACCACAAAAGAGGATACCACAAAAGAAAATCCTGCAAAAGAATCAGAAAATGAACCGGCATTATGCAATGAGGGAGAACATCAACTTGTAGAAAGTGAAGTGATTCTGCCGACTTGTACAGAAAAGGGATATTCCATTTACAGATGTAAGGTAGATGGCTGTACTTATGAGGAAAAGAGAGATGAGACAGCACCGCTTGGACATGATATGAAAGAAGTATCTGTTCAGGAAGCGACCGCAGACAAGCCGGGAATTATCACTTATAAATGTCAGAGACATGGCTGTGATTATACAGAACTGGCAGAAGTTCCACCAAAAGATCCGAATTCCTCTGATGAGAAAGATAATGATAAAACTTCTGAATCCGATACAAAGCCGGGAACGGATACAGATCATAAATCGGATGACGGAAAGACTGACAACTCAGAAGAAAATAAGAATCCGGACGCAGATAATAAGACTGATGCAGAAGATAAAAATGCTTCTTCTGACAAGGATAATTCCGGTGACGGAGATAACTCTGCGGATAAGAATGTAAATGAGGAAGAAGATCTGCCGGACGAGGATATTGATGAAGAGTACGCATTTTTTGCATCGTCTACTTCGACAGACATTGTAACAGAGTATGATCCGGAGACTGCAGCAGGCACGATTCGTGTTGCGAAGAAGGACTCTGATGACCCAACGGAAACAGAGGAAGTTACAGGCATGACAGTTCCAACCGGAACGACAGAAATCAGGAAAGATGCGGATGGAAACATTACAGATCTGGCAGTTTCTACAGCAATTGAAGAGATTAAAAATGGATTTTCTCTGACCAGTGATAATAAGAAACTGCATTCGATTTCTATTATTGATAAGAAAAATTCGAAAGATCATTGGATTACACTGAGTGCAAAAGAAACTGTATCTGAACTTGGAATCCGTCTTCATAAAGAGGGCAATAAAATCGTTATAACACTTACAGAAAATGAGAAATCTTTGAATATCATTAAAATTTCTGATACAGAGAAAGAAGTGATCATGACCACTTCCATGGATGGAACCTGTGTGATCAACAAGGCGGTTCTGAATATTTCTGTTGATAAAGACGGAAAGTATTCCGATAAGAAAACTTTGGGAAGAAAGAACCAGATCATTCTGAATGATGTAAATGGAAGTGAACCATATCTGGAACTTGCGTATGTGAAAGATGAAGATGCTACAGGAGATTTGGAAACTGAAAATACCAAAGCAGGAGATTCTGAATCAAAAGGTTCTGAGGCAGAGAAACAGAAAAATCCGGACGAAGAATTATACTGGATTCAGCCATACGGTGATGAGAGCCAGGAACCGATTGTAATCACTGTTTACAAGAAATAAAGAGGAAAAATTTACTTTTACACGGTAAAAGAAATCGTTAATTAGGTAACAGAATATGTAAAAAAACAGGTCATTATCACCGAATTCAGGGGATAATGACCTTGTTTATTTTTGTATACAATTTTACAGAACCGTTAATATTGTTGCTGTAAACGGATTAGTACTGTCCAACAATGCTTGCTTTGAGAAGATTTGTGTTACCAGGATGTCCCAGTGGAACACCGATAGTAAGAACAACAACATCGCCTTCTTTAACGTAGCCGTTTTCTTCAGCTGCTTCTGTAGCGTGAAGAAGAAGAATCTCCATGCTGTATTCTTCTTTGGTCAGAAGTGGAGTAACACCCCAAACCAGGTTCAGCTGACGCCAGATACGCTCATCCGGAGTGCATGCGATGATCTGGCAGCCCGGACGATATTTGGAAACCATACGTGCAGTGTTTCCGGAACGGGTAACTGCGATGATGGCTTTGGCATTCAGGTCGATCGCTGTCATGCAGGTAGCATGAGAAATCGCTGTAGTTACGTTTGTAGCGTGTTCTTTGGTGCGAACGCTGAACAGCTTGTTGTAATCAACATCAGCTTCTGTGCGGACTGCGATCTTAACCATAGTCTTGAGTGCTTCAATCGGATATTTACCGGCAGCAGTTTCACCGGAAAGCATGATCGCACTTGTTCCCTGATAGATCGCATTTGCAACGTCAGTAGTCTCTGCACGGGTCGGACGCGGATTCTTTATCATGGAATCCAGCATCTGTGTAGCTGTGATAACCTGTTTACCAGCGTTGTATACTTTTGCAATGATGTCTTTCTGGATAACCGGAACATCTTCAAGCGGGATCTCAACACCCATATCACCACGGGCAATCATGATACCATCAGCAGCTTCGATGATGCTGTCGATATTGTCAACACCCTGCTGGTTCTCAATCTTAGCGATGATCTTGATGTCCTGACCGCCGTTTTTCTCAAGGATATCACGGATTTCCTTAACATCGGCTGCAGTTCTGGTGAAAGAAGCAGCGATGAAATCATAGCCTTCTTTGATACCGAAGAGGATATCGTCGTGATCTTTCGGGCTGATGAATGGCATGTTTACTTCCACGCCAGGAAGGTTGACACCTTTCTTGTTGCCAAGAACACCACCATTTACTACTTTACAGACAATGTCCTGACCTTTGATCTTCTTGATTTCAAGTCCGATCAGACCGTCGTCGATGAGGATGCTGTTGCCTGGTTTGACATCTTTGTATAATTCTTTATAGGTAACAGAAACGATTTTCTCATTTCCTACGATTTCTTCTGCGGTTAAGGTAAATTCCTGACCTTCCTTCAGTGTGACCTTTTCATTTTCAAATTCGCGGATACGAATTTCAGGTCCTTTTGTATCGAGAAGCGCAGCTACCGGTTTTCCAAGACGTGTACGAATTTCTTTTAATTTATCAATACGACCTTTCTGCTCGTCATGTAATCCATGAGAGAAGTTGAAACGTGCTACGTTCATGCCTTCTTTAACGAGTTGTTCCAGAACGCCGTCCTTGTCAGTAGACGGACCAAGGGTACAGATAATTTTTGTTTTGCGCATTCAAATTCCTCCTACTTTTTCCTAAAAAATACACCTTTATTCTAACACATTATTTTCAATGTACAAGTAAAGATTTTGCTAAATTGAGTGTTAATTTTATAACATTTTTGACACATTATTATAGGAAAACTGCATGAAAAAATCGTCATACCAGAAATCAAAATCTGGTATGGCGATTGATGTACTTAGCTTTATATTTAGAATATACAATTGTCTGATCTTTATACAGTCCATAGTATCCGGAAACGGCATAACTGATTGAAACTGCGATCAGATAATAAGATGCACCGCGGAAACCAAACAACTCAAATGCAATCAGGATCGAGGTGATCGGGCAGTTCGTAACGCCACAGAAGAGTGCTGCCATTCCGGCTGCGGCACAGATGGACGGAGAAAGTCCGATCAGGTTTCCCATGACACATCCGAAGGTTGCCCCGATGCAGAAGGACGGAACAATCTCACCACCGCGGAAACCGGCGCGCATGGTCAGTGCAGTGAGCAAAATCTTCCAGAAAAAGTCCAGTGGACGTGTCTGGCCTTTTTCAACAGCGAGCTCGATCAGATTGTTTCCGGCACCCATATAATCGGTAGTCCGCAGGAAAAATGTGATTACAATGATGATAGCACTGGCTGCAACGATCCGTATGTATGGATTCTTAAAAAACTTTGCATAAAGCTTGCTTACCCCCTGCAGTGCCATGCAGAAAATAATACTGATAGCAGCACAGGCAACAGCGACGAGAACCATTTTGAGACCCGTCTCTACAGTCAGTTCCGGAATATTAACGACATGAAAAGATTCCGGGTTGATGCCGAATCCCGCAGCAAATTTTGAAGCAATGATAGATGCGATCACACACGGGACCAGAGCAGCGTAGTACATGATGCCGACACTGACAACTTCCATGGAAAACACTGCAGCAGCCATCGGTGTTCCGAAAACTGCAGAGAAAGCGGCGCTCATTCCGCACATGACCATGACATGTCGGTCTTCCTCATCGAGGCGAAACCAGCTTCCAAGCTGATTGCCGATGCTTCCTCCAAGCTGGATTGCCGCACCCTCACGACCGGCAGAACCACCAGCAAAATGTGTCAAAATCGTAGAAACAAAAATCAACGGTGCAGAGCGGAGTGGCACATCATCCTGAGAACGAATTGTGGATAAGACCTGGTTGGTTCCGCCGTCATCCTGCCCGAGTTTCTGGTACAGAAAGACGATGATCAGACCGGCAACGGGCAGCAGAAAGAATACCCAGAAATGTTCTGTGCGATAGCTGGTTACAAATTTCAGCGCTTTTGCAAAAAGGCTGCTGATGAAGCCGACGATCAGTCCGGTCAGTACTGCAAGAATCAGCCATTTGATAAGATTTGTCATATCATAGCGAATGTGCCCGGCATAGTAGTGCAGGTCGTGGATTTCTTCCGGATTTTTATTATCCTGTGTGTTGTTCATAGTTTAATTTTATTCCTGAGTAATTCCTGTCACTCCGTATCCGGCATCTTTAATAGTCTGGCGAACCTTGTCCTCGTCAACTTTCTCCGGTGCTGTGAAAACAGTGGTGTTATTTTCGTGAGAAGATACAACATCTTCAACACCGAATGCTTTCTTGATTGCTTCATTTACGTGTGCTTCGCAGTGTCCGCACATCATTCCCTCAACATTAACTGTAACTTTTACCATAGTTTTTTGCTCCTTTTCTTTCTTATTATTATAATCATTTTTTATCTCAATGGAAGTAGCTTGTTTGATTTTTTTGTCCTTTTTTGCGTCGTGGATCTTAAACAGGTTCAGACGCAGGGCATTGGTGACAACGCAGAAGCTGGAAAGGCTCATTGCGGCAGCACCGAACATCGGATTCAGCGTCCATCCGAAGATCGGGATCCATACACCGGCAGCCAGCGGAATGCCGATCACGTTGTAGAAAAAAGCCCAGAAAAGATTTTCGTGGATGTTTTTCAGTGTTGCACGGCTTAAGCGGACAGCGGCAGGAACATCACTTAAACGACTTTTCATCAGAACGACATCAGCAGCGTCAATCGCGATATCTGTTCCGGCACCGATCGCGATTCCGATATCTGCACGGGTCAGGGCAGGGGCATCGTTGATACCGTCGCCGACCATGGCAACTTTACCCTGTTCTTTGAGGGAACGGATCACGCTTTCCTTACCGTCAGGGAGAACACCTGCGATGACATCGTCAACACCTGCCTGAGCACCGATCGCTCTTGCAGTACGCTCATTATCACCGGTCAGCATGACAACACGGATTCCCATGTTCTGGAGTTCTCTGACTGCCTGTGGGCTGTCTTCTTTGATGACATCAGCGACAGCGATAATGCCGACCAGTTTATCGTTACGGGCAAAAAGGAGGGGAGTTTTTCCTTCTTCAGCAAGCTTTTCTGCCTTCTGGGAGAGTGCGGCAGGAACGCTTACCTGGCTGCTGATAAATTTCATGCTTCCGCCGATCAGAGTTTCATCATTGAGTGTAGCAGAAAGTCCGTTTCCTGGAAGGGCATGGAAATCGGAAACTTCCGGTGCTGTAAGGTTCTGTTTTTCAGCATGTTTGAGGATTGCTTTTGCAAGCGGATGCTCGCTCTTCTTTTCCAGGACAAACGCCATGGTGAGGAGTTCCTGTTCGGAAATTCCATCTGCCGGGAGAAGGTCTGTCACTTCTGGCTGACCGCTGGTGATCGTACCGGTCTTATCCAGGGCAACGATCTGGACTTTGCCTGCTTCTTCAAGAGAAACAGCAGTTTTGAACAGGATGCCGTTCTTGGCTCCCATTCCGTTTCCGACCATGATCGCTACCGGAGTGGCAAGTCCGAGTGCACATGGACAACTGATAACGAGAACTGAAATTCCGCGGGCAAGAGCATAGCCGAATTCGTGTCCGGTCAGAAGCCAGATGATCGTAGTAATGATCGCAATCGTGATGACCGCCGGTACAAAAACACCGGAAACACGGTCTGCGATCTTTGCGATCGGAGCTTTAGTAGCGGCTGCGTCACTTACCATTTTAATGATCTGGGAGAGGGTAGTGTCCTCGCCGACGCGGGTCGCTTCACATTTAATAAATCCGGACTGGTTGACAGTCGCGGCAGAAACAAGATCTCCGGCAGCCTTATCGACCGGTATGCTTTCGCCTGTAAGGGCGGATTCGTTGACAGCACTGGTTCCCTCTACGATCACACCATCAACCGGGATGTTTTCACCAGGACGGACAACAAAGATATCTCCCTTATGAACCTGCTCGATCGGAACGGTGGTTTCCTGACCATCGCGGAGAACAACGGCGGTCTTCGGCGCGAGTTTCATGAGGCTCTTAAGAGCGTCAGTGGTTTTTCCCTTGGAACGTGCCTCGAGCATTTTTCCAACGGTGATCAGGGTCAGGATCATTGCGGCAGATTCAAAATAGAAATCCATCATGTAGTTCATGACAGCGGCAGAATCACCATCGACCTGAGCTCTTGTCATGGCGAAGAGTGCGTAGACACTCCATACAAAAGATGCCATGGAGCCGAGTGCAACAAGCGTATCCATGTTTGGGGAGCGATGCCACAGACTTTTAAATCCGCTGATGAAGAATTTCTGGTTAATGACCATGATGATTCCGGCGAGCAGAAGCTGAACAAGTCCCATTGCAACGTGGTTGTCGTTAAACCATGCCGGCAGCGGCCATCCCCACATCATGTGTCCCATGGAGAAGTACATCAGGACAATCAAAAATCCGACCGAAGCGATCAGACGGCGCTTAAGAACCGGTGTCTCATGATCTTCAAGAGCTTCCTCTGCTTCGGACATAGAAACCTGTTCCTTATTTCCACCTTTAAGTGATGCACCGTAACCTGCCTGTTCTACGGCAGAGATGATGTCATGGGCGGAAGCTGTTCCTTCCACACCCATGGAGTTTGTCAGAAGGCTGACAGAGCAGGATGTGACTCCCGGTACTTTGGAGACAGCCTTCTCCACGCGGGCACTGCAGGCAGCACAGCTCATTCCGGTGACGTTATATTGTTCCATTGTTTTACCTCCTTATGAAATGCTCAGGCATGTAAATCCTGCTTTTTTTACTGCCTCACGAAGATCACCGTCAGAAATAGAGCGGTCGTAGGAAACGGTTGCGATTTCTTTTTTCAGATCAACTTCCGCAACAACACCTTCTACTTCGTTAAGGGCATTGGTTACAGAATCCACACAGTGCTGGCAGTGCATACCTTCGATGCGGATCGTCTTTGTTCCAAGAACCGGACCATCCAGGAATTTCTTCTTTGGTTTAGAACTGTCACCGCCGCCTCCGCAGCAGAGAGAGTCGCCTTTAAAATGACCGGCAGCTTTACGTGCGGCAAAAACCATAGCAACAACAACGATCAGTAAAATAATAATATCAGCAATACTCATGATTATTCTTCCTCCATAAATTCTTCATTTTTGCGTTTGTCTAATCTTTTCTTTACAAACAGGTAAATTTCGTAGATGGTGATTCCTACTAAATAGATTGCAAGAAAAGCACCAAATCCATACATAGATGATTCGCCTAAATGATTCATGTGTGTTGACTCCTTTCGAAAATTATTTCATCAGTTTCTGTAAAGTTGCAACCAGCTCGTCGATCGTTTCGTCCTTACCGGCACGGATATCACGTGCCACGCAGGTACGGATATGATTCGCAAGAAGTTCCTTATTAAAAGAATTCACAGCAGCGTTTACGGCAGCGGACTGAATCAGGATGTCATTACAGTAAGCATCATTCTCCAACATCCCTATGATTCCCCGGATCTGCCCCTCGATACGCTTCAGGCGATTGATAAGTTTCTTGCGGTCGGCCTCCGAACGATCCGTGTGCTTCGTGCAACAGCAGGAACAGACCGGAGTCTTAGGGGCAGTGTCGCTATTGTGGCAGCAGGATTCTTCCTGCATGTTTGGGGTTGCAGCGTCAAATTTATTAGTATCCATAGACAAACTTCCTTTCGTGTTATACTTGGGTTTCACATATAATATTACACGATATACCCCCTGTGGGTATATCGACTATGCCTGTAATATATACCCCACGAGGGTATTTGTCAAGAGGAAAAATAGAAAAGTAGATTCGGAGAACAGACTGACTAAAAGAATGTCAAAATACCAGAAAAGCTGGCTCCATGCGAAAACCAGGAGACCAGCTCATAAACCAAGGGGGCTCGGGGTCACACCCCGATTATTTTCTTGCTAATAAGCAAAGACACTCCAGCGGTCAGCGCCTCCGCAATCCAGAACGCATGCCATACCCCGACTGCACCGAAAATACGGCTCAGAATAAACGCTGCCGGCAGAATAATAATCAGATATCTGCAAAGCGAAACAACCAGAGATGCGCTTCCTCTGCCAAGTCCCTCCAGTGCACCGCATGCTGTGACGGATACAGAAGATACCAGAAATCCCGCACAGATGATTCGTAGTGCTGTCTTTCCGGCGGCAATCGTTTCCGGATTTGTGGTGAACATTCCCATAAGCTGTCCCGGAACAGTCAGGCAGATGATAGTTCCGATAAGCATGATTACACCACTCATACCAAGTGTGACAAAGTAGATTTTTTTCACACGTTTATGCTCACCGGCACCATAATTGTAACCAATGACCGGACGCATTCCCTGTACGATTCCGCTTGCAGGAAGATACAGGAAAGTCTGCAGCTTATAATAAATTCCAAGGATCACAACATAACTCTGAGAGTAGGCTGCGAGAAGTCCGTTCAATGCAGAAACAAGAACAGAAGGCAGTGCAAGATTCAGTGCTCCCGGGATACCGACGGAATATAATCTTGCTGCCAGAGCCTTGTCCGGATGAAGGTATTTGCGGCTGAGTTTTACCTGAATCGGCTGTATTTTGTAAACAATCAGATAAAAAACAAGATTGAATACCTGACCAAGTCCGGTTGCGATTGCGGCACCTTCAATTCCCAGCGCTGGAAAAGGTCCGACACCGAAAATCAGAAGCGGATCGAGGATGATATTGGAAACACAGCCGACCAGAAGTCCGATCATAGTAACTTTCATTTTACCAACGCCCTGGAAGATCTTTTCGTAAGCGAGATTAAGCGTATTTACTGTTGCAAACAGAAAAACAATTGTGGAATAGCGGATCCCAAGATTAATGACATCTTTGTCACCAGTAAAAAGTGCCAGAAAACCAGGCATTACAAGGATACAACCGATTGTCAGAACCACACCATGCAGGCCGGACAATGCAAGTCCGTGCGTGGCAGCCTTGCTGGCGGTATCGCGATTTCCGGCACCGAGGCAGATTGCAATTTGGGAACTGATGCCAATTCCAAATCCAATAGCGATTGCGTTTGCAAAGTTCTGAATCGGAAAGACAAGCGACAGCGCGGTCATGGCATTTTCACTGATCTGTGCTACGAAAAAACTGTCCACAATATTGTACAGCGAATTCACGAGCATCGAAATGACCATCGGCAGTGCCATGGACATGATCAGCGGAAATACCGGTTTATCTTTCATAAATGTGTCGTTCATAGAAAAACTCCCTTCTATATAAATAGCTGTGTCTGTCAGGCAGACATAAAAAAACGCCGCACAACTACCGCAATGGGTAATTGTGTGGCGAAAAATGGTCGAACCAGAAAATATTCTCTGCATGATTACCAGAAAAGTCCACACCTGGTTTTGGATGAGACGATTGTAGCATATTAATAAGAAAAACGTCAATAGAAGATTGCAAAAAAAGCCACCGTCAGTCGTTCCAGCGTCAGCAGAACCGGACCGTATTTCAGCTCCATGCTGTCAAAGGTGTACATGATACTGACTGCCAGATTCAGAAGAACCGTAAATGTATTAAAAAAATCATAGCCCCAACACCAGGCATCGTAGTTGGAACCAATTTCTATGAGTTCAAAGAGCCTTTTTCGGCGCTTTTCCCATACAGAGTTGTTCATGAATAAAGCCTCCGGAGTAGAGATGAGTATTGTTCACTTGAATTGCAGATAAGCAGAGTTCATAATAGTGGTGGACAATTATTAATATATCTTCATCTTACAGGAAATATCGGAAGTCGTCAACGCAGGTTTCGGAGAGTTGGTCCGTAACCAGTAACGTAACGGTATTGTATACAACTCTGTACAACGTGACTTCTTGCGACGATTTCGGCAATGTGCTACACTAAAGTAAGATTTGAGATGATGAGGACAAAAAATGAAAACACTTCTTACATTGCAGCTCACAATTTTTCTACTTGTAGCTGTAGGATTTTTAATGAAAAAAATACATATCATTTGCCCACAGGGGCAGAAAAACATCAATGATCTGGTTATCTATCTGATCCTGCCGTGCAACATTTTGCATGCATTTACGCAGAGTGCAGCAGACGGCGATTTAATGAATTATCTGGAAATCCTTCTTATATCTATAGGAATCCAGGTGTTCTGCGTGATTTATGGAAAAGTTATGTTCAAGGGCGAGGCAGAGGGAAGATATAAATGCCTCCAATATGGAACTATCTGCTCCAATGCGGGATTTCTTGGAAATCCGATAGCAGAGGGAATCTATGGAATGGAAGGCCTGGTGCTTGCCAGCGTTTACCTGATTCCGCAGAGAATCATGATGTGGTCATCCGGGCTGGCTGTTTTCTCCGGAACAAATGACAAAATAAAAACATTAAAAAAGGTTGTGACACATCCGTGCATCCTGGCATGCGTTCTGGGAATGATCCTGATGGTTACCGGGCTGCCGCTGCCACCTGGAATTGACGGAGCAGTGACCGCTGTTGGAAACTGTAACACTGCAATGTCGATGATGGTCATTGGAATGATCCTGGCTGATATTGATCTGAAAGATTTCTTTGACTGGACAGTTGTAAAATATACCGTACACAGACTGGTGATCATTCCGGCGGTTGTTTACATCGTATGCCGCTTCCTGCCACTGAGTAAAACCGTACTTGGACTGTGCGTCCTTCTGGCAGCCATGCCCGCAGGTGCGACAACCAGTATCCTGGCAGAAAAATATCAGGTCGATTCACCGTTTGCAACGAAGATAGTTATCTTTTCAACACTGCTGTCACTCCCGACGATCTGTTTGTGGAGTATTTTCTTGCAGTAGGAGATATGGTATTTGTTAACAAGAATGTTGACAAGTGCCATATTTTTTTGATTTAACTGAATAATATATAAAAATAGGAATATAATATAGCGAAATATAATTACGAAAAAGGAATAAAAAATTCCATAAATGAAAATAAAATTGAATATTTTTGCTTTTTGTGATAACGTATAGACATGGGCTATGTGAATTGCTGGGAGGCAGATTATGAGGAATATGGTTGTTCGATTATCATCGTTAACTTTAAAAAATATTAAAAACGTAAAAAGTGGTACTATTGTGATGCCACTTGCCAATGAACGAAAAATGGAATATGGAAAAGCTGAAATTTTAGGTGTATATGGGCAAAATGGTTCTGGTAAAACGGCAATTGTCGATGCACTTTATTTTTTACAATCTATTATGCTAGGAGAGGAATTAGATCAAAGCATTTCAGATTATATTTCTGCAGATTCGATAAATGCAGAGGTAAATGCAGAATTTAATATATTTGGAGATGATATTCTATATGAAGTAGGATACCATATTGTTCTGTCAAAGCTGGAAGAGAGAGTTGTGATTGAAAGAGAATATTTGAATTGTGCAATAAATAAAGATGGATATAGAACGAATAAGAATATTTTCATGGATTATCAAAGAACTCAGATGGATTCCGTTTTTAAACCATTGAAAAGATTTGAAGAATTGGTAGGGAAAGATAAAGAAGCAAAAATGGATCTTATTGTTGCACGAAAAATGGCAGAGAAGAGTAATTGTTCTTACATTTTTGGAAGCGACAGCAGGGAAATATTCTTTAAAAAGAACAGTGAATTTAAAAATTATGCCACTGTTATTAGGGCATTGTTTAAGTTTGCCCTTAAAGATCTGTTTGTTATCAGAAGTTCTCATTCAGGTATGATTTCTGCAAATTTTTTGCTTCCAATGGCTTTTCGTATTGAAAAAGAGAAAACAGGAATGAAAGGTGATTTTGCAGTCCCATTGACAAAACCTGTCATTCTGGATGTTGAAAGAAAAGACATTCTCAATGAAATTGTAAATCAGATTAATATTGTTTTATGTACAATTATTCCAGGGATGAGTATTGAAGTACGAAATTATGGAAAGCAGGCAATGGATTCTGGTGAAGAGGGATGGAAAATTGAGCTTATGTCAAACAGAGAGGGAAAAAGAATTATTCCGATTCGCATGGAATCTGAAGGTATTATCAAAATTATATCTATTTTAAATGTTTTAATTCAGGCATTTGGAAATCCGTCTATCTGTTTAGTTATTGACGAATTAGATGCAGGAATTTTTGAATATATGTTGGGAGAATTATTGGATATTTTTAATAAGAGTGCGAAGGGACAATTGATTTTTACATCACATAATCTTCGAGCATTGGAGATGCTGGACAAAGACAGCATTATGTTTTCTACGGTAAATCCTAATAATCGATATATTCATATGAAGAATGTAAAAGGCTCCAATAATCTTCGTAGTATGTATATTAGGAGCATTACACTTGGCGGTCAGGAAGAAAACATATATGAAGAAACGGACAGCTTAAAAATTGCGAGGGCATTTAGAAAAGCAGGAAGGAGACTGCAAAGTGAATGAGAAAAAAGTAGTTGCAGTTATTGTTGAGGGACCTAGTGATGAAAATGCTATAGGCGGAGTATTGAAAGAATTTTTTTCTTCGGAAGAAGTTCAGTTTGCAGTTGTACATGGAGACATAACATCTGATTATAACACGACAAAAGAAAATGTAGTGTCAAGAGTCGGTGCTTTGATAGGAAATATTAAAAGTAAGTATGGATATAAATGGGGCGACTTCATAAAAGTCATTCACATAGCTGATACAGATGGAGCATTTACAAAAAACTGTATTAAAAAAGCAGAAGTTAAAAATATTCAATATTATGAGGACCATATAGAATATTTTGATATTGATGAGGTTAAGAAAAGAAATGAACATAAATCGGAGATTTTGTTTAAATTGTACACAACTGGAAAAGTTCGTAATATTCCTTATAGATTATATTTTAACTCATGTAATTTAGAACATGTTTTGTATGATGAACTTAAAGATTTTTCAGATGATGAAAAGGAAATCCTTTCAGATGAGTTTGCTGAAAAATATGAAGGAAAAGCTCAGAAATTTATAGAGTTTATTTCAGACAAGTCTGTTGCAGTTGGCGGAACATATAGAGAAACGTGGAAATACATAGAAAAAGATAAAAATTCACTTCAACGACACTCAAATATGCATTTGATTTTTGAGACAGCTTAAGAAAGCCTTAGACTGACAACTATATAGAATGATGCTATAATATAGGTAAGAAACGAAGCGCTGGAAGCCTTTACATGGGGCACAAGAGGGCAGTTCTTCTGGGATGGGAATAAACGAACCAGTTTATTGCTGGCAAATAAGATTCTGGTGTCTTCTGGTGTCGGTATTATGACAATTACAGATAAACATATGGAACAGTTTAACTCACTGTTGTTGAATTATTATAATACAGGTGAAAAAGAGGAACTAAAACAATTTTTATATGAAAATGCCATACAAGGTATAAAAATTTAAACGAAAGGAAGCCCCGGAGCTCGTACAGAGCTCTGGGGCTTTCCTGTGTTAGGGTTGATACATTTCACTTCTTTTTGACTAAAAACTCATCAGCAACCTGTTCAAGCAGTTTCAACTGTCTTAATGGCATATTCTGTACCTTTAGGCAGAAAGATTCCACTTTCTTCGGGTAAGCAACTCTGTCATCGAAAAAATCTGCCGGTGAAATCTTAAGGTATTCACAGATATAGAAGAAAACTTCCATAGACGGATATGCCTTGTTATTTTCAATTCGATTAATGTAACTTGCGTTCTGGCCAATCGCCATACTCATTTCTCTTGCGGAAATATTTGCCGCGGTTCTTAGTTTGGCAAGTCTCATGCCAAATTTCTCTTTTGTAAACATGTCGTATACCTCCTTTTTTGTGACATTTTATGGTCTTGTACAACATGATTCAGGATATACGAAACGCAAATTTGGAAGGATAAGACATATTTGGAGAAAAATCCCGGAATTTCCAGAAATTAGAATGAATTGTTCTGAAATTTAGGGATATTACATATCTTAAAATGTGTTCTAACAGGATAATTGATATGTTATAGCGATTGACATAGGATAAAGAATATCCTATAATTAATGGAAAAAAGTCATACAATAGCTGACTTAAAATTCAGAGGTGCTTCTAAATGGAAAAAATGCCGTACTATGCGATCACAGTCAGGAGATATAATATCCTGTTTCGACACACAGAGTGGTTCCAGAAAACACAGGACCTCTACAATGAAATCCTGCTTTTTTATTACAGGCTTTATCTGGAAACTTTCACAGATGAGCAGCCGGGTACACAGGAAGCACTCCGCATTCTGGAGAAGCTGACGATCGTGGGCAGGGATAAACAGCCGGTACCGAACCCACTTCCGTGGAAGAAAGTTCCCCTTTATTTTCGAAGAGCGGCAATCAACACCGCGACAGCAGCAGCCAGGAGTTATCTGGCAAGAGATAAACAGGAACAACCTACTGAGGCTTTCGCAGAATCGGTGACATTCTATAAGGGAATGTATCGTGACTTTCAGGAAAATACGATTTCTTTAAAACTCTGGGATGGAGAAGGCTGGCAATGGTCCAGACTGCGTCTTCGCGGAAATACCGTTCCGGCAGAAGGACAGATGATGTCCCCGGCGCTGGTTCTGAAGAAAGACCACACGGAACTTCATATCCCATGGAAAATACCAGTGGCAGACGGGCGCGGTGCCCATGAACGTATTACAGCAGAAAATAAAATATGTTCCGCGGTTTTTACCAGCCAGGATGCCTGTGCAGTGTGCTGCGTTCTCAATCCTTCTGGAAAAAGAGAGAGTTCCTTCTATATAAAAGGGGGAAAAGAATATGCCAATGCAAGCCGCCAGATCTATGACCGAATCAAACGGTCCGAAGATGTCCATGGCGGTGGAGGTAATTCCAAAGCAAATTACCGCTACTGGAAAAAACTGAAAAATCTGCATGAGCATTATGCACATCAGATCAGTCGACAGATCATTGATTACTGTAAAGAACAGAATGCCAGTGTTGTGGTCCTGCCAGAATACAACAAAGACTATGGAAATATCATTCTGGCAAGTGTCGGAAAAAATTCCCCACTTCGACTGGTTCCATCTATTCGTGAAAAATTGAAATATAAGGCATGGCAGGAAGGTATCGTTGTTCTGGAGGTTCAACAGCATAATATCAATTCTGTATGCAGCCAGTGTGGAGCAAAAATTCGCCGGAAAGGCGCGGATTTCCAATGCGAAAATGGTCACCGCGGCAGCAGATATCTGAATATGGTGCAAAACCTTGGTCAGAAATGCCTGGATGATTTTAAAGAGAATACGAAAGATAAATAAAGGAAAAATCAGCGAGAGATTCGCTGTTTTCATATGAGTGAGAGATCACAAAGAGAGCCGCATCTATATGGTGTTGCTTTCGGGCTGAGTACCGCCCGCCGGAGTCCACGAGGACCCCGTAAAGACAGTGACTTCCGAAGGAAGCTGCGAGAGTACTCGAAGTTATAAAAAGAAAAGGAAAACATTAGACACGATTTATTTTTGAACAGGTTGCCGAAACAGCGCGTGCGACAGCTTGCCATAGATTCTGAATGGAAGATGAGAATGAGAAAGAAAAATACAGAACAGAAAAATGGATAGATTTTCATTAGCCTGCTGAGCCTGGAGGGGTGAGGTGGGCTATTGGTGTGAATAACGGAAAGGAAAAAGAAAATGATTGTCAGTAAGATTTTTGCTGACAGAAAAAAGAAAATTTCGCAGACAGATTCTGATAAGAACTCAGCAGAATCAGAAATCTGCAAGATATAGAAAGACACTTAAGGGGGACGCGTATGTATAAGAAATCACCACAGGGATGGCTGAAGCACTGGGACTTCATTGTGCTTGATATATTCTGCCTTCAGCTTGCCTTCGTAGTTGCTTATTTTGCACGACAGGGATTTGGAAATCCGTACAGTGACCAGATTTACCGCACAGTAGCCTTTGTATTTATGCTGTGTCAGATCGTGGTCATGTTTCTGGGACAGTCCTATCAGGATATCCTGAAACGGGGATATTACATCGAATTTACCAAGACAGCAAAACATGTATTGATGGTCATGCTGTTGGCTGTCCTGTATCTTTTTGCAACACAGCAGGCAGTCAGCTATTCCAGATTAACTTTATTCTATACCGCATTTTTGTATTTATGCTTTGACTATGTCGGCAGGGTATGGCACAAAGAATATGTTCTGAAAACGAATGCGACCAAAAAGAAAGAAAAGTCCATGGTCGTTGTGGTAAGTCTTGCCGAAGCAAAAGAGACGATTGAAAAAATCCTGAGCGGTCCGATCCAGAACTTTTCCATCAATGGGATCGCGCTCATTGATGACAATCCTGGAGTAAAAGAAATCGCAGGCATACCGGTTGTCGGAAACATGGACACGATCAGCGAATACCTCTGTCATGAATGGGTTGACGAAGTTTTTGTCAAGATCAGCGAGACAGAACCATATCCACAGAAACTGATCGATGAGATCATCACCATGGGATTGACCGTACATCTCAGCCTGGGTGAGATGGAAAAATCACTCAGCGGAAAGAATTTTATAGAAAAAATCGGCGACTATTCGGTGATCACATCCAGTATCAATACAGCATCACCGAAACAGCTGCTCTATAAGAGACTGATGGATATTGCCGGAGGAATTGTCGGCTGCATACTCACCGTAATCCTGATCATTGTCATAGGACCGATGATCTATATAAAATCCCCGGGACCGATTTTCTTTTCACAGGTGCGCATCGGTAAGAACGGAAAGAAATTCAAAATCTATAAATTCCGCAGCATGTACATGGATGCCGAAGAAAGAAAAGCAGAGCTGATGAGCCAGAACAAGATGGAAGGCCTGATGTTCAAGATGGATTATGATCCACGAATCATTGGCAGCGAAAAGAAAGATAAAAACGGCAATCCAAAAGGAATCGGAAATTTTATCCGTAAGACATCCCTGGATGAGTTTCCCCAGTTCTGGAACGTCCTGAAAGGCGACATGAGCCTGGTGGGAACCAGACCACCGACAGTCGATGAATGGGAACAGTATGAACTCCATCACAGAAGCCGTATGTCAATTAAGCCGGGAATCACTGGAATGTGGCAGGCAAGTGGCAGGAGTGATATTACCGATTTCGAGGAAGTTGTGAGGTTGGATACAGAGTATATCGAGAACTGGTCGGTGGGGTTGGATGTGAAGATTCTATTAAAGACGGTCAGGTCAGTGTTGAAGAGCGAGGGTTCGGTATAAGGAGAAAAAAATATGATTATTACACAGACTCCATTTAGAATGTCTTTTTTTGGAGGAGGCACGGATATAGAAAGCTTTTTCACAAAGTATGGAGGAGCTGTTTTATCCACAACATTTGATAAATATTGCTACGTTAATGTGAGACACTTACCAAGATTTTTCAATTATAGTACAGAACTTTCCTATTCAAAAACAGAGAGAGTGACAAACATAGAAGATATCGAACATCCAGCTATTCGTAATGCGATGAAAATGTTAGATATGCATGAGATACGCCTTACATATGAGGCAGATTTGCCGGCACGTAGTGGACTTGGTACAAGTTCTTCATTTGCGGTAGGTATGTTAAATGCGTTTTACGCATTAAAGGGTAAGTATGCAGATAAGAAAAAATTAGCGGATGAAGCAATTTATCTTGAAAGAAAATTATGCCATGAGGCAGGTGGATGGCAAGATCAGATAGCTGCATCTTTTGGTGGATTCAGTCGAATTAATTTTAATACAGATGGTACTTATGAGGTACTTCCGGTTATTGTTTTTCCTGAAAGAAAAAGAATATTAAATAGTAATTTGATGATGTTTTTTACTGGATTTACAAGATTTTCATCTGATATTCAAAAAGCAAATGCTGCTACGAGAGAAACACGAGAAGATAAAGAGAAAAGATTGCTTGAGATGTTGTCTTTAGTAGATGAGGCGGAAAATATTCTTACAGATAAAAATAAAGATTTAGATGATTTTGGAAGATTATTAGATCATACTTGGAAATTAAAGAGGCAGACTGGAACTGCAATTTCTACGAATAGTATTGATGAGCTATATGAAAAAGGAATAAAAGCTGGTGCGTTAGGCGGAAAACTTTTAGGAGCGGGCGGCGGCGGCTTTTTGGTGTTTTATGTGCAACAAGAATATCAAAATGCTGTAAAAGAAGCTATGAAGAATCTTATGTATATTCCATTTTCCTTTGAAGATGGTGGCACAAGAGTAATTCATTATACACCAGAAACATATGTGCCGCTGGGGGATAAGTAATATGAAAGTAGTAATTATGGCAGGTGGGAAGGGAACTCGTATCTCTTCTGTGGCAAAAGATATTCCAAAGCCGATGATAAAAATTGAGGGAATTCCTGTATTGGAAAGAGAAATTGAATGTTTGAAGAATCAAGGGTTTGATGACCTCATCATTACTGTGAGTCATAAGGGAAATAATATCATGGATTATTTTGGTGATGGTTCCGGGATCTCTCAGGCAACAGGTAAGCCATTTGGTGTACATATTGAGTACTATTTTGAAAAAGAACCGCTTGGTAATGCAGGTGCACTGTTCAAAATTAAAGATAAGTTGACATCGGATTTTCTTCTCTTAAATGCAGATGCAATGTTTGAGGTCGATTTTAATCGATTTGTCGCTTTTCATCAGAAACACGGAGGTTTAGTTACACTTTTTACGCATCCCAACAGTCATCCTTATGACAGCGGCTTGATTCTTGCAGATAAGGATGGGGCTGTAGAAAAATGGCTTGCGAAGGAAGATGAACGCCCATTGTATTATAGAAATCGTGTGAATGCAGGTTTACATGTTATTAATTCTAAAGTACTGGAGCTTTCCGATATTGATGCCGATTCGGTAGGGAAGATTGGCGAGGATGGTAAGCCTGTAAAGGTTGATTTGGACCGCCAGTTGTTAAAACCTCTGGCAGGAATGGGAAGGGTGTTCTGTTATGACAGTCCTGAGTATGTTAAAGATATGGGCACTCCAGACCGATACTATTCCGTATGTAAAGATTGCAGGGAAGGAAGAATTTCGGCAAAAAATTTAAAACATAAGCAGAAAGCAATCTTCCTTGACAGAGATGGAACAATCAATAAGTATGTTGGATTTCTTAGAAACATAGATGAGTTCGAGCTGATTGATGGTGTGGCAGCAGCAATCCGTAAGATTAATGAATCAGGCTATCTTGCTATTGTTGTGACAAATCAGCCGGTTGTTGCTCGCGGTGAAGTTTCCTTTGAAGAGTTGGAAGAAATTCACAACAAGATGGAAACACTTCTTGGAAAAGAAGGTGTGTATCTTGATGCGATTTATTATTGCCCACATCATCCGCATAAGGGATATGAAGGAGAGCGTCCGGAACTGAAGATTGATTGTGATTGCCGTAAACCGAAGCCTGGAATGCTGTTTAAGGCAGCAGAGGATTTTAATATTGATTTGTCACAGTCGTGGATGGTTGGTGATGGTGAGAATGACGTTAAAGCAGGCATTAATGCAGGATGTAAGACTGTGCTTTTGAGTAATAGTGACCAAAACTATGGACAGACTATTACAAAAAAAACTTTATTTGATTTTGTGGATAATTGTATATGATGCTATGCATTAGTGAGGCAGAAAATGAAAGAGTTAAAGAAAAATATAAAAAAACATATTACGGTGCTTTGTGAGAGATATCCGGTATTGAAAATAATAGAAGATGAAATTATTGAAGCATACTTTTTACTTGAAGAATCATATAAGAACAATGGAAAACTATTAGTTGCTGGAAATGGTGGTTCTGCTGCAGATGCAGAACATATCGTTGGAGAATTGATGAAGGGGTTTAAGCTTCCTAGAAAACTACAAGTTAACTTTGCAAACAAGCTTGTTAGGGAAAATGAAGAATTAGGATGTGTTTTAGCGGAAAACTTGCAAAGAGCACTTCCAGCCATTGCATTAGACGGTCATTTAGCACTTTCTACAGCGTATATGAACGATTGCGAACCACTTCTTTGTTTTGCACAGCAGGTCAATGGTTATGGTGAAACAGGGGATGTGTTTTTGGGTATTTCTACGAGCGGAAATAGTAAGAATGTGCTGTATGCGGCAACCACTGCACATGCGAAAGGAATGAAGGTAATCGGGTTGACTGGTGCAATGGATAGCAAGTTAGAAAAAATGAGTGATGTGTGTATTAAAGTTCCACAGACAGAAACATACATGATTCAGGAACTACATCTTCCTGTATATCACTGCTTGTGTTTGATGTTGGAAGATGAATTTTTTGGGGAGAATTGCTGAGATGGAAAAACAGGCATTACTTAATACATATATAAATAATGTAACAATGTCAGAAACAATTGTGGCTATTGAACAGATGATTAAATCTGAAAAGAAATCTTATGTGGTTGCAATCAATGTTGACGTTGTAATGAAAATAGAGAAAGATTCATATTTAAAAGAAATTGTAGATAATGCGGATATGGTTTTGGTTGATGGCAAACCATTAGTTTGGATTTCAGAGTTATATGGAAAACCTTTGAAGGGAAAAATCTCTGGATCTGATTTGGTTCCGGTTTTGTGTGAAGTATCAGTAGAGAAGGGATATAAGATTTTTATCATCGGTGGAAAAGATGGTATTGCACAGCAGGCAAAACAAAAATTAGAGAAAAAGTATCCGAATATAAAAATTGTAGGGACATACGCGCCGCCATTGGGATTTGAAAAAGATGTAAAAGAACTTGATAAGATAAATCAAATGATCTCAGATGTACAACCGGATCTTTTAATAGCGTGCTTTGGCTGTCCAAAACAGGAAAAGTGGATATATGAAAATATTGGAAAATATGATGCTAAGGTATCTATTTGCGCAGGAGCTACGGTTGATTTTCTTGCTGGAAATGTAAAGCGTGCACCACGGTGGATGAGCGAACATGGCTTGGAATGGTTCTATCGATTTTTACAGGAACCGAAAAGAATGTTTAGGCGGTATTTTGTTGATGATATAAAAATAGTTGGATTAATAAGAAAGTATAGGAAGTGATTTTTAAATGAAAACAGTGGCAATTATTGTTACATATAATAGAAAAAATTTGCTTTTAGAATGTATAGAAAGTCTTGAAAAACAGACTAAAAATAATACATTGGACATCTTAGTAATTGATAATGCAAGCACAGATGGAACAAAAGAAGCATTGAATTTATTGATAGAGTCAAAAAGAATAATGTATAAGAATACCGGAAGTAATCTTGGTGGTGCAGGTGGATTTGAATATGGAGTATTGTCTGTAATAAATGAAAAATATGATTATGTATGGATTATGGATGATGATACTATACCGAGTGATAATGCATTAGAAGAATTTTATCATTTTGCAGAAAAACATCCAGATTTTGGATTTTTATCAAGTTTTGTAAAATGGACAGATGGAAGTATTTGTACAATGAATGTTCAAAGGAAAAATATATTTAAAAAATTGACATCTTTTGACAAAGAAGTTATTCCAATCCAATATGCAACATTTGTATCAATTTTAATAC
>CAVBPN010000159.1:15836-30422 GCA_963597235.1 bacterium | reverse complement strand
TTATAGCATTTCTGATAATAATTCTCAATATATTTACTGGCTAGTTTGATATTTTTATAACAAATTTTCAATTAATTCTAATAGCTGTCAGTTATCGAATAACTAAAGCATGTTCTTCTCTGTCAATCACTTCTCCAATTACTGCAGCCGATAAAGAAACTTTTCTTAATTCCTGAAGAATCTCTTCTGCCTCCTCTGCCGGAACTGCTGCAAGAAGTCCCCCGGATGTCTGCGGATCAAACACAAGATCCTCTCTCCAAAGCTGTGCGGTACTGATATAGCCTGCTTTTGCTGCGAACTCCCTGTTTCGATATGCGCCACCCGGAATCAGTCCCATAGAAGCATATTCCTCTACGTCCGGAAGAACCGGTAATTCTTTTGTCTCGATCACAAGCGTCTTATTACTGCCCTCTGCCATCTCGGTTCCGTGCCCGCCAAGGCCAAAGCCGGTCACATCCGTACATGCATGGACCGTATGATTTTTTAATACATCACGGGCAGATTTATTTAATGTCTTCATGGACTTCAGAGCAGCTTCTCTTGCTACCAGGTCAGCTTTGATTGCTGTATTCACAATACCCGTTCCAAGCATTTTCGTCAGAATCAGTTTATCGCCTGTCTGTGCCCCAAAATTCTTCCAAAATTTATCTGGATGAACAAATCCGGTCACACTCAGGCCATATTTTGGTGTGTCATCCTGAATCGTATGACCGCCTGCAAGAACAGCACCTGCTTCCAGCACTTTATCTGCTCCGCCTTTCAGAATCTCACCAAGGATCGCCGTATCCATATCTTTCGGAAAAGCAACGATATTTAACGCGGTCTTTGGCTCTCCGCCCATCGCATAAACATCACTCAACGCATTGGCTGCTGCAATCTGCCCAAAATCATACGGATCATCCGCCACCGGTGTAAAAAAATCAAGAGTCTGGATCATTGCCAGTTCATCTGAAATCTTATAAACGGCTGCATCATCCGAAGTTTCTGTTCCTACCAGAAGATTCGGATCATGAAATTTCGGAAGCCCGCAGAGCACGCCCGCCAATGTTCCAGGTCCTACTTTTGCTGCACAACCGCAGTTCGGTGCAAGTTTTGTAAGATATACCTTTTCCATTCTGGTACTTTCCTTTCTGTCTTATTCCTGTTCATCGTTTTCGCCATTCACAGTAACTTGTTTATCTATGATAACATAAATCTTTCGTTTTCTCCATGTCTTTTTTGGTCAGAAAAAGCCCTGTCGATCTTACAACCGGCAGGGCCTATTTAATGTTCCATTATTTCTTTGTAATATATCCTTTAGCTTTCAGTGTCTCTGCACAAAGTACAGCCCCACCGGCAGCTCCTCTTACGGTGTTATGGGAAAGTCCTACGAATTTATAATCGTAAACGGTGTCTTCACGAAGACGTCCGACAGATACGCCCATTCCATGCTCGTAGTTAACATCCTCGCTAACCTGCGGACGGTTATCTTCTTCAAGGTACTGGATGAAGTGCTTCGGTGCACTCGGAAGTTCCAGTTCCTGCGGAAGTCCCTTGAAATTCTTAAGTGCTTCGATCAGCTGCTCTTTTGTAGGTTTCTTACGGAATTTAACAAATACAGCTGCTGTATGTCCGTTCAGTACCGGAACACGCAGACACTGGCAGGTAATAACAGGCTCTGTAGCCGGTACGATCACACCGTCTTCAATCTTGCCCCACAGTCTCAGTGGCTCTTTCTCACTCTTCTCTTCTTCACCGCCGATGTATGGAATGATGTTTCCTTCCATTTCCGGCCAGTCTTTAAAGGTCTTACCTGCTCCGGAGATTGCCTGATATGTAGTAGCTACAACTTCATATGGCTCAAATTCTTTCCATGCAGTAAGAACCGGTGCGTAGCTCTGGATAGAGCAGTTTGGTTTAACAGCAATGAATCCCTTTGTTGTTCCAAGACGTTTCTTCTGATACTGGATAACATCGAAGTGTTCCGGGTTAATTTCCGGCACTACCATCGGTACGTCCGGTGTCCAGCGATGTGCGCTGTTGTTGGATACAACCGGTGTTTCTGTCTTAGCATATTCTTCTTCGATCGCTTTGATCTCGTCTTTTGACATATCTACTGCGGAAAATACGAAGTCAACTGTGGAAGCAACTTTTTCTACTTCGTTAACATTCATAACCACGATCTTCTTTACCGTTTCCGGCATCGGAGTATCCATTTTCCATCTTCCGCCTACAGCTTCTTCGTAAGTTTTTCCGGCACTTCTCGGGCTGGCTGCAAGAGTAACAACCTCAAACCACGGATGATTCTCCAGAAGAGAAATAAATCTCTGTCCTACCATACCTGTAGCACCTAAAATGCCGACTCTCAGTTTTTCGCTCATAACAATCGTTCTCCTCACTCGTTTATTTTGCATGTGTCTTTGTGCGGCACACATCTGTTTTCTTTGTACATACTATACCAGTTTATTAAAAAATGCAAGAACTTTTTAATTATTTTTCAGATATTCTTTATTTGCGGCAATGATCTGTTCCATTACCTTCGGACCAGGTGCGCCGTAGGTCTCACGTTTTTCTACGCAGGTCTTCATGCTGATTGCTTCGTAGATGTCCTGTTCAAAGACCGGAGAGATCTCTTTGTATTCCTCAAGCGGAAGTTCATCCAGAGAGATTCCTTTGTCGATGCATGTCAGAACAAGACGGCCTACGATAGCATGTGCATCACGGAACGGTACCCCATGGTTTACCAGATAATCTGCGGCATCTGTAGCGTTGGTGAAACCGTTCTTTGCACTTGCTTCCATGACATCTTTACGGAATTCCATAGTAGAAACCATGCCTGTGAACAGGGCGATGCAACCTTTTACTGTGTCGATCGCATCAAAAGTCAGCTCTTTGTCTTCCTGCATGTCTTTATTATATGCAAGCGGAATGCCTTTCATAGTTGTCAGAATGGAGGTCAGCGCGCCATAAACACGGCCGGTCTTTCCTCTTACAAGCTCTGCGATGTCCGGGTTCTTCTTCTGTGGCATGATGCTGCTTCCTGTACTGTAGGCATCATCGATTTCAACAAAACGATACTCATTGGAGTTCCAGAGAATGATCTCTTCACAGAAACGGCTCAGATGCATCATAACAGTGGACATAGCAGCCAGAAGTTCGATCACGTAATCTCTGTCGGATACGGAATCCATGCTGTTTCTCGTCGGCTCATCAAATCCAAGCAACTCAGCGGTATAAAATCTGTCAAGCGGGTAAGTCGTTCCTGCAAGTGCTCCTGCTCCGAGCGGACAGGTATTCATACGTCTACGGATATCTGCCATACGGCTTCTGTCTCTGCGGAACATCTCAAAATATGCACCTACATGATGTGCCAGGGTGACTGGCTGTGCTTTCTGAAGATGTGTGAAACCAGGCATGTAGGTATGCACATTGTTTTCCATAATGGTCTGAAGTGCTTCCAGAAGTTTCTTAAGCTCTGCGTCAATCTCCTCGATCTCGTCGCGGACATAAAGTTTCATATCAAGAGCAACCTGATCGTTACGGCTTCTTCCTGTATGAAGTTTCTTTCCCGGATCTCCGATACGGTCGATCAGGTTTGCCTCCACAAAGCTGTGGATATCTTCATATTCGGATGTGATCTCCAGCCTGCCGGACTCTACATCTGCAAGGATGCTGTCCAGTCCTTCAAGTATCTGGTCTCTCTCCTCTTCTGTCAGGATTCCCTGTTTTGCAAGCATTCTGACATGTGCCTTGCTTCCACGGATATCCTGTTTATAAAATTTCTGGTCAAATGAAATAGATGCATTAAAGTTGTATACAAGTTTGTCCGTTTCCTTTGTGAAACGTCCTCCCCATAACTGTGCCATAATGTCCTCCTTATTGTACGGTGATTTATAGCTGTCGGTGTTTATGAAACATTCCGGCAGTGCATAATTTTCTATCAGTTTACCACATTCCAGTGGAAAATCAAAGAGCAGAACTCTCTGAAATTTGTTTTTATTTCAGTTTTTATTTCAGTTTTTGTTTCAGTTTTTCTTCCTGTTCGCGCTTCGAAAAGACGCAGCCACAGTAATTCTGCCGGTAAAGATCAAACTCATGAGATAATTCAATCGAACGCTTGTAGCCGTTTTTCTTCTTGAAATCGGACGGAAGATGAGGTACTTTGTAAATTTCTGCCAGTTCTTCGCCAATCTCGTTGATCTTCTCTGCATTTTTCAGAGGACTGATTGAAAGCGTCGTTGTAAAATAATCATAGTTTCCCTCTCTGGCAAGTTTTGCTGCCTCCTCCATGCGAAGCCGGTAACATTTAAAGCAGCGTTCACCGCCCTCAGGAACTTTTTCCATTCCTTTTGCCATCTCATAAAAGACCTTTGGATCATAAGCACCCTCTGCGATATGAACGGGATGTGTAAAAGGCATTTCCGCCACCAGCCGCCGGATCTCAGCTACTCTTTTACGGTACTCCTCTTCCAGTGAAATATTGGGATTATAAAAAAAGACCGTGATCTCAAAATACTGAGACAGATACTCCAGCACATAACTGCTGCACGGTGCACAGCAGCTGTGCAGGAACAGACGTGGAACCTTCTGTTCTTTTTTTATATTTTCAATGAGCCCGCCCAGCTCTTTCTGATAGTTTCGTTTATTCATAATGAATTCCTCTTGTTTTAATTATATACAGATCATCTGCAGTTAAACTGCCTTCATAATCTCTATACATCATAGCACATGAAATGTTTTTCGCATATCTTAAAATATAGATTTTCTTTCGAGGTATTTTATATGAAACCCCTTCTGGAAATCAGAGACGTTTCGCTCTCTTATCATACAACCGCCGGAGAGACCCCGGCACTTTCACATCTGACCTTTCATCTGATGCCCGGAGAATTTCTTGCCGTTGTCGGTCCTTCCGGGTGCGGAAAATCTACACTTCTGAATCTGATCTGCGGTCTTCTGACTGCCGAAGAAGGTTCCGTCCTTATGAATGATACGACCCCGTCTCCCGGAGATTCCCGTATCGGCTACATGCTCCAGAAAGATCATCTTCTGGAATGGCGCACAATCTATCAAAATGTGATCCTGGGTCTGGAGATCCGTGGCACTCTTACCCGCGATAAATTAAATGACATCGAACAGATGCTGTGCACCTACGGACTTGATAAATTCCGTAACGCCCAGCCCTCACAACTGTCCGGTGGTATGCGGCAACGTGCAGCACTCATTCGTACATTGGCACTGAAACCGGATCTGCTGCTGCTCGATGAACCTTTTTCCGCACTGGATTACCAGACACGACTAAATGTCAGCAATGACATCGGACACATCCTGAAAAAAGAAAATAAACCTGCAATTCTGGTCACACACGACATTTCCGAAGCAATCAGCATGGCCGACCGTGTTGTGATCCTGACAAAGCGTCCTGCGACTGTGGCGCGGATCATACCGATCAAGCTTGATCTTAAAGACCGGACGCCTCTTGCTTCCCGCAATGCACCGGAATTTAAATCTTATTTTAATCTTATATGGAAGGAGCTGAATCAATATGCCTGAACATTCCCCTGCTCAAAAACAGTATCTTCTTCGTGTCCGGCGGGAAAAATACATGATTCACGTGTCCAGGATACTTCTGTTCCTGGGCTTTCTGTTTTTATGGGAAATTTCTGCACAGAAAGAATGGATCGATTCTTTTATTTTCAGCAGCCCGTCTGAAATCTGGCAGACATTTCTTAATATGATCCGGGATCAGTCCCTGTTTACCCATATTGGAATCACCCTCGCCGAAACGTTTTTAAGTTTTTTATTTACCGTCTGTCTAAGCATCGGTACCGCTGTCCTGCTCTGGACATGTCCGAATCTCTCAAAAGTTCTGGAACCATACCTGGTCGTTCTGAACAGCCTTCCGAAATCAGCACTTGCGCCGCTTCTGATCGTATGGCTGGGAGCAAACATATGTACAATCATTGTTGCCGGTATGTCTGTGGCAATTTTTGGTTCCATCATCAATCTGTATACCGGTTTCCGTGAAGTCAATCCGGAAAAACAGAAACTGATACGCACTCTCGGCGGCACAAAGAAAGACGAACTGACGAAGATTGTCCTGCCGTCCTCTGTTCCTCTCATTTTAAGTGTTATGAAGGTCAATATCGGATTATGCCTTGTCGGTGTGATCATCGGAGAATTCATCGGTGCAAGGCAGGGACTCGGTTACATTATCATATACAGCTCCCAAACCTTCAAGATGACTTGGATGCTGCTTGCAATTACAATCCTGTGTGTGATCGCAATGGGGCTGTATGCCATTCTGGATTTCATTGAAAAACGTGCACAGAAATGGTAAAACCAGGAAACAAGTCATCCATTTCAAACTTCCTAAGTGACTTGTTTCCCAGTTTCCAGAAAATAAACCATCCATTTGCTCCTGGATGGTTTATTTTTGTCTTTATAGAATTTAGGTCATCTGCTTTCTCTTTTTGGGTTGGCTCTGTACTTTATTTCTTATAATCAAGTCAATTTTCGCCTGTAATTTGGATGGTTTAAATTCCACTATATGCATATCAGGGTAATTTATTTCAGATCTGATACCACTTGATTTCATTTGCTTCCATATGAAGTTCGAAGCTGCTTCCGTCGCCTTTGTATATAACGGTATCCTGCGGCTCGTAGGTGTTGTTTACGACGCAGTATTTGCCGTTCTTTACATAGGCATGGACTTCTACGTTGTAGTTGGTGGAATACCAGCAGTTCAGTTCTTCCTCTGCGGATGCGGACCAGAGGACTGCACGGTACAGGACACGACTGTTCTTGAAACTGTACGGAAGTCCGCTGATATAGATGCCGCGGCCTTTTCCAAAAGTCTTAACTGCCATCTGCACTTCCTGGTCTTTCTGGATCAGGATCTCGGTTCCATCAAGTGCATAGATGTTCTTCTTGCCCTCTCCAAAATCAACGTCTCCGTCACTGTCTGCCAGGATAAAGTGATCTCTGTGCTCTTCCCAGTTGTATTTGTCTTTGTTCAGGTTGAAGCCATTTTCTTCCTCTACTCCAAGCACATCGTCAAGCTGGAAATAATGTCCCTGCCACTGATGTGCCGCCGGTTCGCCGACTCCGATGAAACCGCCGCCGTTGTAGACAAATTCTTTTATCGCGGTGATGATCGTCTCGTTTACCCAGTACTCGCCGCCGCTCTGTGCGGTGTCCGCGTCGCCGACGTTGATCACAACATCAAAGTTTTTCAGCAGATCCTTGTTTTCCAGAATATCATCAAAACTGATAAAAGAAACATCAAACGGTGCACCGCTTAAAGTCTCAATGATTCCGAAGTAAGAATAATTCTGTTTATAATAAATTGCGTGATGTACCATGTGATTGCCCCAGGAACGCATCTTACCCCAGCAGTTCAGGACAGCTACACGCTTCACGCAATACGGGGTCACACTCTGGATATTATCGTAAAGTGTGCGGAATTCCTGACAAACTTCTTTGATATACTGTACAAAATCCGGGAATTCCAGAGCAAGTCTCAGATATCCACCGTAACCGATTCTCTGGATCGGACTTCGCAGGATCGCACGTCTCGCTGTTACCCAGTTCACTTTCGCTTCTTTTATCGGATCTCCGCCCTCGTGGAAAGTATCCGGGAAGAAATACGGAAGGAAGCGTCCTTCTGTATATTTTACATTCTTAATGTCACTGAACAGACGCAACGTTGCACCGTTTCCGACACTTCCAACAACAGCATCCAGTCCGATGGATGCAAACTCATCCATAAACGGCTCCATGCCAATCCAGTGATCGCCCATGAACATCATGGCTTCTTTGCCATATTCATGGACAATGTCTACCATCTCTTTTGCAAGCTTCGTTACTTCTCTTCTCTGGAAAGCCTGGAAGTCCTTAAATTCTTTGGATGGAATACGATAGGTATTGTTCATGTAACCCTGATCGATAATGTATTCCGGACGGAAAGGATAGCCCACTTCTTTCTCGAACTGCTCAAGGATATACGGGCTTACAGATGCGGAATAACCGAACCAGTCTACGTATTTTTCTCTCGCGAACTCATCAAAGATCAGCGTAAACTGATGAAAAAATGTCGTAAAACGTACTACGTCCACATATTGATGCGTATCAAGGAAACGACGCAGGCGCTCCAGAGAATATGCTCTTGTCTTCGGCTGGCGCACATCAAAAGTAATCTGCGGCTCCACGTCTTTCCAGTCATTTACAACCGCATTGTACATATGTACCGGATCCCACATGATATAGGCCAGAAAGCTGACGGTATATTCATGAAAAAGCTTCGCCGATGCGATCACGACATTTCCGCTCTCTTCATCATAAGACCACTGATCTGTCGGAACGACTTCGCCTGTGGTACGGTCAATGACTTCCCACCATCTGGTAATGTCGTCACAGGTATTTACTTTCAGCATGTCCGGGTAAAGGTGATCCATAAGGTGGATCTCAAGCTTCTCCTCCGTTGCTGTATGGAAAGAACTCATGATGTACATCTGCTGGATCTCATCCGGATTTACCTTTGCCCATGCATTGTCTTTTCTTGTTGTATAGTAGGTGGCGTAGATCTTTGCGCCTGTGTCTTTCAGTTCTGCCGGGAACTCTGTTCCATCGCAGTCACGGATCGCATCTGCTCCCCATTCCTCTACGATATCCAGTGTTTCCTTTACAACATCCAGGTTTGTCGGGATCGTAACTCTGCCTTTGTTCTGGCTCATAGGTGTACCTCCGTTTTATGTTTATAGATTTCTTCTATCATCTGTTTCTATTCGGTTTCAGATACTATCAGAATACGTTGTTTTTCTCTGTTTTTCAACGTTGTTCTTGCTATGCTTTTTAGAAATCTTGCGGTATTTTATCTTTTGTGCTATTCTGAAAACTATAAATCTCTTTGAACTTTGGGAGGTACGCATGAGCACACAATTTTTTTCTTTTTCAGACGATATAACGAGGAAAAACACCGGTTTTCTTTTCAACCGCCAATCTGCGACATCAGTTTACTCTCATCTTTGTCAAGCGCCTGTGAGGTAAAATGATGCTCTCCAGGTTTTTCCCAGATTACTTTTCGAATCATTTCCGTCAGTTCTTCATCGGTACATCCACTTCTCATCACGCTTCTTAAGTCCATACCGATCTGATACTGAAGACAGGCTTTCAGATACCCTTCAGAAGTCAGTCTGACACGGTTGCACTGCGAACAGAATTTATGCGTCATTGCACTGATAAAACCAATCTTTCCCTGAAATCCCTTAATCTTATAATAATGACATGGCCCATTTCCGTATCGCTCTGTAATCGGCTGCATTTTGCCATAGACTGCTTCCAGTACAGAACAGATTTCATCTTCACTCCGAAATCGGAACCCTTTACCATAGCCAATCGGCATCATCTCGATAAAGCGCACATGAATCGGATAATCTTTCGCGATTCCGGCGATTTCCACCAGATTCTGCGGATCCTCCAACAATGGCACGCAGTTGATCTTAAGACCGATCTCAGGATATTTTAATGCTTCTTCAATGCTCGCCAGAACTTCTGGCAGTCCCTCTCTTCTTGTGATTTTTTTAAATTTCTGTTCATTCAGCGTATCAAGACTGATATTAATATTATCAATCCCGGCATCTGCCAGATCCCGCATCTGCGTCCCCAGCAAGATTCCATTTGTAGTCAGAGTCACCTTTTCTATACCAGGAAGTTCCTTCAGCATCCGCACAAGTGCGGCACTGTTTTTTCTTGTCAGAGGCTCGCCGCCGGTCAGTTTTATTTTTTTTATCCCCAGAGTTGTCATGCAGCGGCAGACTCTCTGGATTTCATCATACGTCAGAATTGCTTCATGTGTAGTCTGACATATTCCCTCTTCCGGCATGCAGTAGATACACCGCAGATTACATCGGTCTGTAATTGAAATCCGAACATAATCAATTTCACGTCCATATCTGTCTTTCATCGTTTTTCTTCTTTCTGTTTTGTAGTTACTTACTGCATCCCGAAAGATTTTCCCCGAAGTGGAAGGCCTGCCAGTTCTGCCAGGCGACGTACTCCCATCTCTGCTGTAGAGACCGCACTCTCCACATGATTAAAATCCGTTGCACTGTAATCAAACAGAATATTTCCCTGTGCTTCAAATTCATCATCACAGTCCCAGAAATAGAAACGCATCGGCTCACATACAAACGCATTGATCTGATAACCGACATCTCCCTGCAAAAGCTCTGTACCATTCAGTTTCAGAAAAGCCTCCCTAAGCTCTTTCGCATGACCGGAAAAAGTCGCCGCAAACCAAATGGCACCCCAAAATGTGTGATCTTCAGATATCCATCCTCTTCTTTTAATTCAGGAAATCTTTTCTTCAGCTCTTCTTTATCCATCTGAAGAAATTTTTCTGCCCATTCCTCACATAACTTTATATAATTAGATACCTGATTTTCCTCTCTGTTCCACAACACACGTTTATCCATGATATTCTCCATTATACTGAATCAGGGTCACATCATCCCCGGCCTCATCTCCTGTATAGTGTATCACGGCAATATAGAGTTTTCCACTCTGCTGTTTATGATAAAACAGAATGATCATCAGTGTCATGATCAGTGCCGCAAGTACTGCCAGCATATACATTCCCGCACCTGCCGTAATTCCTGTCGTGATCGCCCAGAAAAGATACAAAAGGGGCTGTAAATTCTGAACAGTTATGAAGATTTTACCTTATTCCAGAGATCGCCATATACCTGATCGGCCTCTGTTCCAAGATACTGGAATGTCTCCAGGTTATCATATTTCGAAAGATCCGGGAAAGCGATCTCACTGTTTCGAATAGATTCATCCTCGATCAGCTCTCTTGCTGCCTCGTTCGGTGTGGAATACGTGATGTATTCAAAATTCATCAGTGCAATATCCGGTCTGCAGAGGAAGTTGATGAATTTTTCTGCATTTTCCTTGCGCTCTGCATTCTTCGGGATTACCCAGGAATCGATCCAGATGTTGGATCCTTCCTTCGGAATTACGTATTCCAGATTCGGATTTTCTTTCTGTGTGTAGATTGCCTCACCGGAATAGATGACACCAAGAGCCGCCTCGTTTCCGATCATCTTGTCACGTACCTGGTCAATGACATATGCCTGCACCAGAGGTTTCTGCTCAATCAGAAGATTCTTGGCCGCTGTCAGTTCGTCAAGGTCTGTAGAGTTCAGAGAATAACCAAGATATTTCAATGTTGCTCCAAACGCATCACGTACAGAATCCTGCATCAGAATATTGTCTTTATATTTCGGATTCCAGAGAATCGACCAGCTGTCGACCGGCTCGTCCACCATCGTCTTATTATACAGGATGCCGACCGTTCCCCAGCAGTATGGTACGGAATATTTATTCTCCGGATCAAACTGTTTTGACTGCTCCATATATTGGCTGCCAATATTTTTGATATTCGGAATGTTATCAAAATTAAGCTCCGAAAGAAGATCATTCTCGATCATTCGCTGGATCATATAATCACTCGGGCAGACTACATCGTATGCGATTGCACCGGAACTTACCTTAGGATAAAGGATCTCATTCGTCTCAAATTCTTCGTAAACGACATTGATACCTGTCTCTTCCTCAAACATGGTCAGAACATCCGGATCAATATATTCACCCCAGTTGTAAACAACCAGTTTCTCGCCATTCATCATATTGCTTTCTTTTGCATAATAGAAGCCGCCGCCAATAAAGACAATGCAGATTGCCACCGGAATGACTCTCTGGATCATAATCTTCTTAATCTTAGATGGTCTGCGCACTTTCTTTCTGACTGCAGTCTCCTCTTCTTCCTTTGGAGAATAGTTTACCAGAATCAGAAGAACAAGAACGGTCACAAACATGATCGTAGAAAGCGCATAAATTTCCGGTTTGATACCTTTACGGACTTCTGTATAGATTTTCGTAGAAAGCGTATCAATTCCAGGTCCTTTTGTAAAATGCGTGATTACAAAATCATCCAGGGACATGGTGAATGCCAGCATAAAGCCAGAAAGAACACCTGGTACAATATCCGGAAAAACGACTTTAAAAAAAGCATTGACCGGAGATGCCCCAAGATCAAGTGCGGCTTCATATGTATAACGGTTTGTCTGCTTCAGTTTCGGTGCCACGCTTAAGATCACATACGGAATATTAAACGTGATGTGTGCGATCAGAATCGTTCCGAAACCAAGAGTCATATGAAATGCAATAAAAAGAAGCATCAGGGATACACCCATAACAATCTCCGCATTCATCATCGGGATATTGGTAAGTCCCATGTACATGGTCTTCCACTTCTGTTTCATCCCCTGAATGGCGATCGCGGCTGCCGTACCAATGATCGTCGCAATTGCCGCAGAGACAAAAGCAATGATCAGAGTCGTATAAAAAGCACTCATGATCTGTTCATTCTGGAATAGTTCTTTATACCATTTCAGGGTAAAGCCGCCCCATTTTGCCCGGGTCTTTGACTGATTGAAGGACAAAACAACCAGGGTCACGATCGGAGCATACAACAGTATAAAAATAAGAGCCAGGTATATCTTCTGTAAATATTTTCTGATCAAAATGCCGACCCTCCTTCTTCTTTATCGTATTTTGCAACAAGCGCCATACTTGCAATGATGAATACCATCAGCACAAGAGAAAGACCACTTCCCACATGCCAGTTACTGTTCTGCTTGAAAGACTGCTCGATCACATTACCGATCAGAAGGATCTTTCCGCCTCCCAGAAGGTCGGAAATAACAAACGTTGTCAGTGCGGGCACAAATACCATTGTGATGCCACTGATCACTCCCGGAATGCTGAGCGGAAAAGTAACCTTACAAAAAGTCTGCACAGGATTGGCTCCCAGATCACGGGCCGCATTGATCACATTACGGTCAATCTTGATCAGAACATTGTAGATTGGCAGTACCATGAACGGCAGAAAGTTATATACCATGCCGAGAATGATCGCATATGGTGTATTGATAATCTCAAGTGCCGGCAAATGCAGAAAACTTAACACACTGTTAATGACACCGTTTTTTTCAAGCAGCGTCTGCCATGCCAGAGTACGGAGAAGAAAATTCATCCACATCGGCAGAATAAAGATCAGCACAATAAAGCTTGTCTGGCTGATCTGATTCTGGCTCAGGATCATTGCCAGAGGATAAGCAAGGATCAGACAGATCACTGTACTTAAAAACGACAGAAGGATAGACATTCCAAGTGCCTTCAGATTTTCCGGTGTCGTGATCTGTGCCAGATTGGATAATGTAAAAGTTCCCTCGTCACTGGTGAATGCATAGTAAACGATCACCAGAAGTGGAATCACGACAAAAGACACAGACCAGAACAGATACGGTCCGGCAAGCATACGCTTATTCTTCAATGTTTACCGCCTCCTCATCTTCTGATTCCGGTTTTTTCATAATCTGGATGTCAAACGGATCCACATGAATGCTGACTTCTGTTCCAACCGGGAACATATCTGTACTGTGTACCAGCCATTCATAGTTATTTGCCATGACTTCCATTTCATAATGCACACCTTTGAAAATCATGTGTGTCACCACTCCATCAATACTTCCCTGACCAGGTTTCAGAAGATCAATATCTTCCGGACGGATCACAACATCAACCGGTTTATTCTGACCAAATCCTTCATCTACACATGGGAAGTTGGCACCAAGGATCTTAACGAGGCAGTCCTGAACCATCGTTGCAGAAATAATATTACTTTCTCCGATAAAGTCCGCTACGAAAGCATTTTCCGGCTCATTGTAAATTTTCTCCGGTGTGCCGATCTGCTGGATATATCCCTGGTTCATAACCACAATCGTATCAGACATGGTAAGCGCTTCTTCCTGGTCATGCGTTACATACAGAAAGGTGATTCCCAGCTCATTTTTCAGACGGATCAGCTCATACTGCATGTCCTGTCTGAGCTTCAGGTCAAGTGCCCCGAGAGGCTCATCCAGAAGCAGCACCTTTGGCTCATTTACGATAGCCCTCGCAATTGCGATTCGCTGCTGCTGTCCACCACTTAAGGAATCAGGCATACGATTCTCGAAGCCATCCAGATTAACCAGTTTCAATGCATATTTGATCTTATCATAAATATACTGTTTGCTTTTATTTTTTATCTTTAAACCAAAAGCAATGTTATCCGCAATGTTCATATGTGTAAATAACGCATATTTCTGAAATACGGTATTCAGCTGACGCTTATTAGGCGGAAGATCAGTGATATCCTGCCCGTCAAAGATCACACGACCCTTATCCGGTGTCTCGAATCCTCCCAAAATACGAAGTGTAGTAGTCTTTCCGCATCCACTCGGACCAAGAAGTGTCAGGAATTCATTCTCCCTGATATAAAGATTCAGTTCGTCCAGAACTGTCTGCATCCCGTAGGATTTGGAAATGTCGATCAAGTCGATCAGCTTATTGCTCATTGGCTGTTCCTCCCTAAAAAAATCCCCTCTTTTTCATAAGAAAAATTATTAATAGCAACCTTATTTTTGTATCACAAAAACGTCGGGATTTCAATAGATTTTGCGAGATTTTAACATAAAAGAGGGCAAAAGCCTATAGACTCTGTCC
>CAVBPN010000159.1:14346-15826 GCA_963597235.1 bacterium | reverse complement strand
AACTAAGTCCATCGACTTTCCGTCAGACCCTGTTTTGCATTTACGCCAACACTGTTCTTAAGCTCGCGCATGTGCCATGTCAGCATATATCTTATTCTGTGAAATTACAGACAAAATAATCGATATCCGGCGGTGCAGTTTTCTCAGTTTGTGGGCAGCCTGCATTCCGTTTAAACCTTCCATATAAATATCAAGGAACAGTACATCTGCTCCCGCCTCTGCATATTCCTCCTCTGCATCCGCCACCAGAGTAGCTGCAGATGTATATTCTATAATTTCAAGTTCCTCATTAATCTCATTAAAGGACTGCTGTAATGCACTTTTCAGTATCTCACGATCAATTTCTGAATCTTCACAAATTACAATTCTTTTCATTCAAAATCCTCTTACTGCATAATTATACATATATAGTATACCGCCCCCCGTTAAAGACAAGGACTTTTTCACTAATGCATTTAATTTTGTGCAAATTTTGCAAATTATTGTGCTATTTTTGTAGTTTTTTACAATTATAAAACACTTGCTTCCATACGCTCTTTTACGGATGCAGCCAGCTGCTGTGGATCTTTGCAAGCAGTCTTGCATTATGATATGCCATCCTAAGAGTCAGGCATGTCCTTCCCAGATATTTGCTCCCATCTTCCGTCTTCACACAGGCAAGCGCCAGATCTGCCCGGTCCGGATTCTGCAGACATACCGGAATTAAAAACTGTATTCCATGGTTATAATACTGTGGAATCGCTGTCCGGTAATCAGCTTCCAGCATACGCTTTGTCTGCCTTAATGCCCCATCAAACAATTGCACTTTCATCACACTGCACCGGATCGTCTCGGGAAGACGCTGATAATTTTCTGCCTCCTCAAAGATATGTTCATACTGTGGTACGATATCCAGCCCGGTATCAAAGATAAGTTCTGCGGGATCTGTAACATATTCCGCCCGCTTCGGAAGACTGACGATTCCTGATTTCAGTAAATGATATTCTGTATAAAAACCATCCAGAAACCATCTCTGCCTGTCCGGCACCAGATTCGGGATAAAGTATGCATAGACCGGCTGGTAATACAGATTAAAAAGTCCGGTATTAAAGATCGCATATTCTTCTGTCTCCAGAATTTTTCCTTCTTCGTAAAGTCTCTGAAAGGTGTGTTCCAGATATCCTTTCAAGATTCCGTTGTCCTCATTGCATCCAAAACTCCATTTTTCCGGCACGATCCGGGCAAGATTCTGTATCTGCCGGTTATAGTTCCCGCAGTACGTGTACTCAAACAGATTCACTTATTCTACCTCCTGTACTCCTGATTCAATTACTGATAATAATATTGTATTTGGGAAAATGACCGACAGAACTGCCGGTAATGAATATACTAAAAAAATAGCACATATTTTCTTTCTGTGCAATTTCCAGTTTTGTCGAAAGATGTCTTTTTATTATTATTCAAAATAATATGGCAATGCCTCATTCTACATGTTATAATG
>CAVBPN010000159.1:8003-14276 GCA_963597235.1 bacterium | reverse complement strand
AAGCACTTCCGACAGAAATGCGGATCTTACAGGTAAGTTGCTTATACATTTATTTTTTCATCGAGGAGGCAACAAACTAATGACTAAAGAAGAATTTCGAAAACTGACGGAAAACATCCTTATCCTGGACGGTGCAACAGGTTCTAACCTGATGGCCAGCGGTATGCCGAGAGGAACCTGTACAGAGACCTGGGTCATTGACCATAAAGATATTATCCAGGAGCTGCAGCGTGCCTATATCCAGGCAGGCAGTCAGGTAATCTACGCTCCTACTTTTGGCGGAAACAGTATGAATCTTGAAAAACACGGACTGAGAGATAAGATTGAAGAGATTAACCGTACTCTGGTCGGATACTCTAAGGAGCTTGCCGGTAACGGTGTCTATGTAGCCGGCGATATCACAACTTCCGGATCTTTTATTACAGCGGATGGTGATTATACATATACAGAAGCTTACGATATGTATCAGGAACAGATCCGTTTTCTTGCTGATGCAGGTGTTGACCTGATCGCAGCTGAGACTATGATCAATATTGAAGAAACTCTTGCAGCTGTTGATGCAGCCGCTTCTGTATGTGATCTTCCGATCATGTGTACGATGACAGTTGAAGCAGACGGCAGTATCTTCAGTGGCGGTAATGCAATCGAAGCAGCTGTTTCTCTTGAAGCAGCCGGTGCAGATGCAGTCGGAATCAACTGCTCCGTCGGCCCGGATCAGCTTGCAGCTGTTGTACGAAACATCAAAGAAAATGTTTCTATTCCGGTCATCGCAAAACCAAATGCCGGTATGCCGGTCATTGATGATAAAGGAAACGCTGTCTACAGCATGGGCGCAGATGAATTTGCAAAATACATGAAAGTTCTTGTTGAGAGCGGTGCTTCTGTAATCGGCGGATGCTGCGGCACCACCCCTGCATTCATTAAAGCTGTACATGATGCAATCCGATAGGACTTAACGAAAAAGGATACCCTTCCATGTTTATGGATCGAGTCTCCTTTTTTCATTTCACTTTAATCGCTTTCTCAGGGCACATCTCCTGGCAGCAGAAGCACCGGATGCACTTCTTATAGTCATAAACCGGAGGATGCTCTCTTCCCTTTCGGAAATCAACCGCCTTATCCGGCACCGGGCAGCTCTTCACGCAGATTCCACATCGAATACAGCGTTCCGCTTCAATATATGGCTTCTTCTGGAAGATATTTAAAGCCTTTGCCAGCCTCTCCCACATCCCGGAACGTGCAACTCTGCGGTCCACATCAAAATACGGGTTCCCGTACTGTGCCACCGCATCCTCCAGCGAAATCGGTCCGGATGGCGTAACAAGCTCAATCTCCTCACTCTTCCAGGTGCCAAGTCCCATCTTCTCTCCATGGTAATTTGTCGGCACCATCTCCGGTTTCAGATGAATCAGATTACAGAACACACTGTCCAGTGCAACCGGATCCTGCGACATCAGTATCACATTCATCGGTGCCGGATCACCGGAACCAGGACCATTCCCCTCCATCGCAACAATTCCATCCATGATATACAGGCGCGGCTTCACATACTGATTCAGGTCGATCAACATACGCGCAAAGCTGTCCGCACTCGGATATAACGTATGTCCCTTCGCCTTATGGAATCCATAAACAAATCCATAACTGTTCTTTACTGCACCGGTAACACGCTCCAGTGCATGCGTCTTCATCTTACACAGCGAAATCACACAATCCTTCTCCAGAAGTTCCTTCGGAAGAATAAACTCCTTCGCCTGAATTCCATCCGGATTATCGACATGAATCCCCTTCGTATAATCAATTGCCGGAATCTCATATTTTTCCAGATAAGTGTCCATCCCCGTACCATGGATAACTTTAGAAGTTGTTCCATTTCCACAGGAATCCGCAAGTGACAGATCCTGATAACCTTTTTCACGCATCAGTCTGGCAAGCATCCCCACCACAACCGGGTGCGTGATCACAGCCTTATCAACTTCCGCCTTCTTAAGAAGATTCGGTTTCAGCAGAATCGACTCTTCTTTTCCAACAATATTTTCAATTCCGCCCAGAAGCTCCAGACCGGTCTCAAGACTCTCATAAACAAGATCTTCCCTGTAGGAATTACAGGGAAGAAGAATCACTTTACTCTTTTTATTCATTATAATCCTCATTTAGCACCAGAATCAGCTGATTCGCTAAGATCGGTCTCGCGGATTGCCTTACGTACCGGAAGCACACAAGCCGGAACGACTGACAGGAAATCCACACCCATTTCCAGGAATTTCTCAGTCAGTGCAGTGTCCGCTGCAAGTTCCCCACAGATACCAACCCTTCGGTTTTCTTTATGTGCAGCGTCTACAACCATATGTACCATACGGAGAATCGCCGGATGATGATCATTATACTTATCCTTTAAAAGCGGATTCTGACGATCCATCGCAAGTGTGTACTGCGTCAGATCATTCGTTCCGATACTTAAGAAATCAACGCGTCGCGCAAGTTCCCGGCTGATCATGACTGCTGCCGGCGTCTCAATCATGATTCCTGTCATGATTTCTTTAAACGGAATATTCTTCTCACGCAGACCTGCTTTTACTTCTTTGATAATCTGCTCGATTTCATCCATCTCTTCCTCAGAATCGATCATCGGAAACATCATTGCCAGATTACCATAAGTGCTGGCACGATAAATCGCACGGAGCTGCGCTTTAAACATTCTTCTTCTGTCAAGGCAGAGACGGATACCACGATTACCCATGATCGGATTCGTCTCCTGTGGGATATCCAGATACGGAGCCTGTTTATCAGCTCCCAGATCCGCCGTACGAATTACCGCAAGCCGTTCTCCCATTGTTTCAGCTACTTTTTTATATGCACGGAAAAGTTCGTTTTCTCTCGGATAGTTCTCTCTTCCAAGATACTGGAACTCACTTCGCAGAAGGCCGATACCTTTTGCACCATAAAAGAGAACGCTGCTCAGATCGCTCATATTACCGATATTCGCATAGAGCCCGATCTTTCTGCCGTCTTTCGTCTCATCTCTCTGTGCCTTTAGTTTCAGGAGTTCTTCTCTCTCCCTGCAGTCTGCCTCCAGTCGGATCTCATATTCCTTCTGGATCTCTGCATCCGGGTCAAGATAAAACGTTCCTGTATATCCGTCTACGATCGCTGTCATTCCATCCCATTCATCGTCTGCCGCGATATCTACCAAGGTTGGAATCTCCATTGTTTTCGTCATAATCGATGCATGAGATACTGCCGAGCCATGATGCATGACTACTGCCAACAGTTTATCTTTATCCATCTCCATAATCTCTGTCGGGGACAATGCCTCCGCAACCAGGATCACCGGTTCATCTCCGAGATTAATGCGGATTGCCGCACCACCAAGGATCTGGATCAGACGGTTTGATATCTCCTGCATGTCACTGATTCTTCTTCGGATGACCGGTTCTTCCAGATGCCGGAATGTCTCAACCAGTTCATCTCTGTTTATCATAACTGCATAAGCAGCATTGACCTTTTCATTGGCAATGCTGCTCTCAATTGCATTCTGGTAACTTTCGGATTCCAGGAGCTTGATCTGTCTTAAGAAAACCCCTGCTTCCTGTTCATTCAGAAGCCGGTTGGCTTCATACAGCTCATGAAGTTTCTGAACTGCCTGAAGCCGGGCTTCCTGAAAATTACTGATTTCTTTTTTTATGTTGCTGACCAGACACTGGCGTATCTGGTACTCCCCTCTACTGTAATACAGTATTTTGCCGATGGCTATTCCTGAAAAGGTAGCGATACCTTTATAGATTTCCATCCTGCTTCCCCCTTATTTTTATCAGTCGCAGGCTGCTTTGAACTCTGTCCAGTTCTTATTGTAAGCTTCTTCTGCTTCTGCGCTGATATTTTCTACTGCTGATCCCTCTGTTACGGAATCCGGCACTACAAGGTCCTGATTCTCAAGCAGGGAATCTGCTGCTTTATTTGTGCAGTAGTATCCGATATAATCGAAACATTTTGCCGCGTTTTCCGGCTGAAGGATGTAGTCCATGAACTGATATGCCTCATCCTTATCCGGTGCCTGGCTCGGAATGAACATTCCCATAACACCAAATCCAAGACCTTCTTCCGGATATACGACTTTAAGATCCGGATTTTCCTGAAGGGCTGCTGTTACCTGTGAAGTATACAGGAATGCAACACTTGCCTCTCCGTTCAGAAGGGAATCCTGTGTATTATCATCCTGGATCAGACGAACGTTCGGTGCAAGCTCCAGAAGTTTCTCGCCTGTTTTAGCGATGTCATCTGTATCCTGATCATTGAAGTCCTGACCAAGTGCAAGGTTTGTAATACCGTTGATGACACGATAGTTTGCTGTCAGTGCAATGCTGTCCTCAAGAGATTCATCCCAGAGATCTCCGTATCCTTTAATATCGATATCTACCAGATCCGGATCATATACGATCAGCGGAATACCTGCTCCATATGGTGCTGTATATTCATCATTCGGATCATAGAACTGTCCCTGATACAGTGGATTGATGTTTTCCCATCCGGACAGTTTAGATGTGTCAAGTTTTTCTACAAGACCTTCCTGGATTGCAGTTTCAATAATATAATCATCTGCAACAACAACATCATAGTCTCCGCCTTTTGCCATGGAAAGTTTCTCCAGCATGTTCTCATCTGTATCGAAGTTGGAATATACCACATTTATTCCAGTTTCTTCTTCAAAACCGTCCAGTACTTCCTGCGGGAACATATTCTCCCATGTGTAAAGTACAAGTTCTTTGGAATCTGCACTTACGGATACGCTCATAGCCGGAATGACCATTGCTGCACATAATGCACACACTACTAATTTTTTCATAGTCCTCTCTCCTCTTGTTTCTTTATTATAAACTCTTCATGAAGCCTATACCAGTAAGTATATCTTAATTTTCCTTCATTGAAAAGAGTTTATTCATTGTTTTTGTGTTAGCCGCTACTATTTTTGACCTTTTTACTCCTGATTACTTTGTTTTGCGCTTTGTCAGCTTTCCAATCATGTTATAAACCAGAAGGATCAGCAGTGTAAACACCAGCATGATCGTACAGAGCGCATTGACCTCCGGGGTGACACCTGTCTTGATCTGAGTATAGACCTTGATCGGTAAAGTTGCCAGACGCGGACCGTTAATAAAGATACTTATTACGACATCGTCCATGGACATTGCAAATGCCAGAAGGGAGCCGGACAATACCGCCGGCATGATAAGCGGCAGGATGATATCCCAGAATGCCCGGAACGGCCCTGCGCCAAGATCTCTCGCAGCTTCTTCAAGCGACGGATCCATACCTGCCAGTCGTGCCTTAACCTCCATCAGTATATACGGCACACAGAAAACGGTGTGGCCGATCAGCAGCGTCAGCATACCGAATGGCAGATTCATCATATAAAAGAATGCCATCAGGACCATACCAAGAATGATCTCCGGAATCATCAGCGGTAAAATAGAGATATATTCCAGAATGCCTTTTGTCTTCCAGTGTATTCTGGAAAGTCCTACCGCTCCTAAAGTTCCTATCACTGCGGATACCAGGCAGCTTACTACGCCAAGGAAAAGACTGTTTCCAAGAGCCTCTATCATGGCATCATCGTGAATCAGTTCCTGATACCATTTCAGCGAAAATCCTGTAAATCTCACAGGCAGTTTTGATTCATTAAACGAAAATACGATGACTACCGCAATCGGCAGATACATCAGCACAAAAATCAGACCAAGATAAAACCCGGAGAGCTTTGAATTCTTTTTTTTCATCCCACACCCTCCAATTCCTTTGCATTTGTTATTTTACGATACAGCATGATCATCAGCGTTGTAAGCACCATCAGAACAACCGCCAGTGCCGCGGCAAACGGCCAGTTATTTCCTTTTGTCATCTGCTCCTGGATCAGACTGCCGACAAGAACAATCTTGTTTCCGCCAAGGATATCTGCAATAAAGAACAGACCCATGGACGGAATAAATGTCAGGATAACACCGGATAACAGCCCCGGCAGTGTCAGCTTAAAGGAAACTGTCCAGAACGCTTTAAAAGGACTTGCCCCAAGATCTCTTGCAGCCTCTACCAGTGACCAGTCCAGTTTTTCCGCACTGGAATACACAGACAGAATCATAAACGGCAGAAGTACATATGTCATGCCGATCACGATTGCCGGATAACTGTATAAAATACGTAAAGGTTTCTCGATCAGTCCAAGACTTTTGAGCATATGGTTCAAAAGACCCTTAGTCTGCAGAATGATCATCCAGCCAT
>CAVBPN010000159.1:5754-7993 GCA_963597235.1 bacterium | reverse complement strand
AGACGGATCAGAGAATTAACCCAGAACGGCAGCATCAGAAAAATCATGGCACGTTTTTTCCACTGCTCAGAAAGTTTTGCCATAAAATAGCCAAACGGATAACCGATCAGACAGATAATGATCGTACTGGTCACGGCAAGCTGGAAGGAACCGGTAAACGTTTTCATATAGACCGGATCAAGAATCTTTTTATAATTTGCGAGTGTAAACGCCCACTCCACACCATGACCCGTCTTCGGCTGTGCAAAGCTCAATGCTACCATATAGATCAATGGTCCTGCCACAAAAATGATCGTAAAGATATATAACGGCAGAATCATCCAGACAGAGCCGGATTTATGTTTTTTCATACTGCCGCCCCGCTTTCTGCCTCAGGAAGATCGACCAGAACCGCATTCTCAGGATCAAAATGACAGGTGACTTTCTGTCCCGGCTGCACACCGGCATCAATGCCATGTCTGTTTGCAACGACTTCTGTTCCGTCTGAAAGTTTCAGAACAACACGAAGAAGTCCGCCGGCAAAGCTCTTTTCCACTACTTCTGCATTCAGACCACTCTGGCAGTTCTCGTCAAAGATCAGATTCTCACTGCGGACTGCCAGTGTCACCTGCGTGCCCGGAGTAATTTTGTGACCTTCTGCTACAACAGAAACTTTACCGTTCGCAAGAGACACTTTAAGGATTCCACCCTCAGATTCCTGTGCTGTTCCCTTCAGGATATTTGCATTTCCGACAAATGTTGCCACATAACTCGTCTTCGGATGATTATAGATTTCATCCGGAGTTCCAATCTGTTCAAATGTTCCATGATTCATGACAGCAATGCGGTCAGACATGTTGATCGCCTCTTCCTGATCATGAGTAATATAAATAAAAGTGATTCCAAGTTTCTTCTGCAATTTCTTTAATTCCAGCTGCATTGCGCGGCGAAGCTGCAGATCCAGTGCTCCCAGCGGCTCATCCAGAAGCAGGACTTTCGGATTATTTACCAGCGATCTGGCAATCGCCACACGCTGTCTCTGGCCACCGGAAAGTTCGGACGGTTTACGTTTCTCATAACCCGGAAGCTGCACCAGATCAAGCATCTCTGATACGCGTTTCTTAATTTCAGCCTTTGGTGTCTTTTTCAGTTTCAGACCATAGCCGATATTATCTGCCACCGTCATATGTGGGAATAATGCATAATTCTGAAAGACCGTATTTACATCACGTGCTTCCGGCGGAAGGGACGTTACATCCTTTCCTTCCAGAAATACCTGTCCTGAATCCGGAGTCTCAAGGCCTGCGATAATGCGCAAGGTCGTTGTCTTTCCGCGGCCGGAAGAACCAAGAAGCGTAATAAATTCGCCTTTACCAATAGAAAGACTGATTTCTTTCAGAACCGCCTCATCCTCGGTAAAGGACTTTTTTATATTTTTTAATTCCAAACATTTTTCTGCCATTTTTCTTCTGTCTTTCCTCCTGCAGTTTTTTGTTACTGTATGCAGTAACTTATTTTAGTTTATTTTATTGCAGTTTTTACTCTATTGTACGCTTTACGTACTGAATATAACTTTCTTTATCAAACACAGGGGTATAACTCTCTGTGATCTTTTTTGCTTCCTGCCCGCCATCTTTCAGAAGGTTATATATAGTCAGTGCCAGAAGCTTTGCCGGTAAGATATACGCTTTCTCCGGATCCGTAATCTTAAAATCTGCTCCATGAAGTTTTCCCTCGAAGCCTTTAAAAGTAAAATTCACAACCGGAACAAGATGACTTAAATCTCCCACATCCGTACAGGCATTGTTAAAATCGCCTTTCCGGACGGTGCGATAATCCAGTCCAAGGTCCTCAGCTGCCTCGATCAGTGCACTGTCTGCTACTCTCGGAATGATCGGCATATAGCCCTGCAGCTTCTCCAGTTCTATTTTCCCACCAAAAGCATAGGCTGAACCGGCATACGCCCGGTTTACCATCTCAGTGATCTCTCTGATCTTATCAAGCGATGCTGCACGTACCTTTGTCTCAACAATTGCTTCGTCCGGTACGCTGTTAATGACATCACCGGCTTTACGAATCACATTGTGAAGACGTACATGGTCTTCTTCTCGAAAAGTCTCCCGCATCAGTCCCATCATCTGGATCGCACTGGTCGTAATACTCAGTGCACTGACGCCATTCCACGGATCAATCGCTCCATGGGCCGCCTTTCCCCGAACAGTGACTCTCTCGGCACTGTAACCGTTACATGCCGGATTAC
>CAVBPN010000159.1:4751-5744 GCA_963597235.1 bacterium | reverse complement strand
GGTAAAAATCTTCTTCCACCGGGACCATGTGTACATGCGTTGTCAGTGCAATATCTGTATCATCAAAAACACCGGTGCGGATCATTTCACTTTTTCCGCAACAGAATTCAATTCCTTCTTTCTTTAAACGGACCCGTTTATCTGCATCGATATACTCTTCTGCCGGAACTGCAAGAAAATTCAGGTTTCCGCTAAGCTGTTCCTGTATTTCTGAATCCGCCATGGCAATCGCACAGCCGATCATCGCTGCCATCTGTGCATGATGTCCACAGGCATGCGCCACACCAGTCACCGGATCTGCCTTCGGATGAGAATGACACCCGATTGCATCCAATTCTCCAATCACAGTCAGTGTCGAACCGTCTTTCTTTTCTGTACTTCCTTTAACTCCGGTACGGGCAAGGTGCTCTGTTGCTTCATATCCCAGATCTTTCAGAAACTCTGCTGCCTTCTTCGCAGTGCGCACTTCTTCGTATCCGGGTTCCGGATGAGCCGCGATATCCTCCGCAAATGCAATGATCTGATCTTTATGTGCATCAATCCGATCCAGAATGCGCTGTCCGGTTTTATCTATCATCTGCCTCATCTCCTTCTGCCGCCTGTCTGTTCTTCCTGCTATTCGGAATGGCAGACCTGTACGGCACTTTGGCAAGTTAATGCGTTATATAAATACTATATTCATATTATCCTATCATAACATAAATCTCCGTCATTGCAAGTACTGAAAATAATGCAGATGAAAGCAAAATTTTTCTTGCATTTTATGAAAAATACGTTATAATATATTTTGTGTCTGAACACAAGCTGAAATAGCTCAGTTGGTAGAGCACTTCACTCGTAATGAAGGGGTCGTGGGTTCGAGTCCCATTTTCAGCTTCAAACTCCGTGATGAATTCACGGAGTTTTTTTGTTGCATTATTTTCAGTACTTGCATTGACTGAGATTTATGTTATGATAGGATAATATGAATATAGTATTTATATAACGCATTAA
>CAVBPN010000159.1:2105-4741 GCA_963597235.1 bacterium | reverse complement strand
CTGCGATATCCTTTTTTACCGTTTTTCTGGAAACAGTCTTTGAAGCTGTTTCTTTTTTTGCCACTGTTTTTGCAACGGTTTTCTTCGCAGCTACTTTTTTCGTACTTTCTTTTTTTGCAGCTGCACGACGGATAGACTTTTTAGCTGTCTCTGGTTTCTTCGCTGCTACTGCCAGTTTCTCCGGTTTCTTTCCCGGAGCACAGGAAAAGATTGCTACGCCCAGTGCCGGAATCTTAAAGGTTACGGAATACTCTCTCTCATCGCATTCTGCCTGCTTACAGGTCTTTGCTCTTAAGTTTACCGTTCCCTGTCCACCGTATTCCTTACGGTCACTGTTAAAGATTTCTTTATATTTTCCATAGAATGGAACACCGATCTGGTAATTATTATACGGAACTGCTGCAAAATTGCATACAGCAAGGAGTGTTTCTTCCGGATTCTCTGTCTTACGAAGGAATGTCAGGACATTTTCTTCATATTTCATAAGCTGAATCCACTCAAAGCCCTCATAATCATCATCCATTACCGACAATGCCGGCTGAGAAACATACAGTACGTTCAGATCATGGATAAATTTCTTCATCTCATCAGAGAGTTCTTTATCCGGTGCCATCATCTTGCATCCCGGATGCAGCATCATATAAGAATAAGCTGCACGAATCTGACTCAGTTTCTGTGCCTCATTCCCCGGAAGTTTCTCCATAAAGCTCTTCTGATCTCCGGTCTCTCTGTTTCCAAGCGAAAGTACAAAATGCTCACAGTACGTATACAGCATGGAAAGTGTCAGCTGGTCATGCACATACTGACGCTCGATCGGATCCTTTGAGAGATAATTCAGAAAATCTCCCGCCCAGTTATTGTTCCATTTATAGGAAAATCCGATGTTGTCATCCTCAACACTTCCGGTCAGTTCTGACCACAGGCCATCTTCCTGCGCAATCGTTATTGTTCCCGGAAGTTTCTTATTCAGAATGGAATTCAGATGTTTCAGGAATTCCACTGCTGCCAGATTTTCATTTGTTCCATAGATATTCGGTCTCCACTGTCCATACTCTCTTCCATAATCCAGATATAGCATGGAATCCACATCATCCAGTCTCAGTCCGTCTGCATGATAGAGTTCCAGCCAGTAAAAAGCGTTTGCAAGAAGGAAATCTTTTACCATCGGACTCTCAAAATTAAAGAGAAGTGTTCCCCACATCGGGTGGATTGCCATGGACGGATCCGGATTCTCATATAACGGAGTTCCGTCAAACAGTTCCAGACCACCTTCCTGTCTCGGAAAATGAGAAGGTGTCCAGTCAAGGATCACACCGATATTTTCTTTATGAAGCGCATTTACAAGCTTCTGGAAATCCTGTGGAACACCAAATCTTCTGTCCGGTGCATAATAAGCAAACGTACTGTACTCCCCGGCTTCCTCATCCAGGTATTCCATAACCGGATGAAGTTCTACATGCGTGTATTTCAGTTCTTTTACGTAAGAAACAAGTTCCTCTGCATTTTTCCATTTCGAAAGGCTTGTTTCATAAATCGAAATTGGCTGTTTACGGTCACTGATTCTATGACGCTCAGCCATCCATTTTTCATCATTCCACTTAAAATCGTTTAAGTCTGTCACAACCGATGCGGATGCCGGCGGAAGTTCCGTTTCTGCTGCATAAGGGTCTGATTTCAGCTGAACAGCCCCGCCTTTCAGTTTCATTTCATATTTATAGATTTCTCCTGCTCCCACGCCCGGAATGAACAGTTCAAAAATACCGGACATTGGCATGCGGTGCATCATATGGCATCTTCCGTCCCAGTTATTAAAATCGCCGACTACGCTGACACGGAGTGCATTCGGTGCCCACACTGCAAAACTGGTTCCGGAAACACCATTGATTTCCATCGGATGTGCACCCAGTTTCTCATATGCATGATAATAAACGCCTGCGCAGAATGCTTTTTCTTCCGCTTCTGTGATCTGAACCGGAAATGCATACGGATCAAAAAATATCTTCGTTTCTTTTCCTTTTGTGATGCGATACTGATATGCAGGAATCTTTCTTCCCGGAATCATGGCTGCAAAATATCCGGCATCATCCTGTTTCTCCATCTCGTATACTTTTTTATCTACAAGGACCTCTGCCTTCTCTGTATCCGGAAAAAATCCCTGAACAAGAATTCCATCAGCAGTAAGACGCGGTGCCATCAGGTCTCTCGGTGATGCTTCTTCCGTATAAACAACTGCCTCTATCTCCGGCCAGTCCATATATTCATATACTTTACTTTCCATAACCTCATGCCTCCATTCTATGATACATGTTACTGTTCACAGCAACCTGGTCAAAATGCATTTTGCCGAAATTGTATCCCTTTGTTTTAGTTTAGCATTTTTTATGATAAAAATAAAGAATATAACGAATTTAGTTTGACAAAAACGCCTCTCTACGATAAATTGATTATATCATGATGCATTTACGGAATGTATCCAACAACGCTTTATAAGAAACAAGGAGGTCTTTTGATATGGAAAAAAGACAATTTGATGTAACGGCTCTTGGAGAGCTTCTTATTGACTTTACTGAAAACGGTTCCAGTTCCCAGGGGAATCCTCTGCTGGAAGCAAATCCAGGTGGTGCTCCATGTAATGT
>CAVBPN010000159.1:1279-2095 GCA_963597235.1 bacterium | reverse complement strand
ATGTAATGTTCTCGCTATGCTGGAACGTCTTGGCAAAAAAACCGCTTTTATTGGCAAAGTCGGCAAGGATATGTTTGGAAATCAGTTAAAGGATGCAGTTGAAGAAGTTGGCATCGACACAAGAAACCTGATCATGGACGAGACCTGCCACACCACTCTTGCATTCGTACATACTTATCCTGATGGTGACCGTGATTTTTCGTTCTATCGTGATCCGGGTGCTGATATGATGCTCACTAAGGAAGAGGTGCAGAAAGACCTGATCGGGTCTTCCCGCATTTTCCACTTCGGAACCCTTTCTTCCACTCATGAAAGAGTGCGTGAAGCTACCCGCCATGCAATTGATCTTGCCAAACAATCCGGATGTATCATCACTTTTGATCCGAACCTGCGTCCGCCACTCTGGAAATCTCTGGACGATGCAAAAGTTGAGATCGAATATGGTATGTCCAAATGTGATGTCCTGAAAATTTCTGATAACGAAGTTGAATTCATGTGCGGAACCACCGATTATGACAAGGGTGCCGCTATGATCCAGGAAAAATATCATATTCCGCTGATTCTGATCACTATGGGAAAAGACGGAAGCCGTGCATACTATAAAGACATGCGTGTAGAAGCATCTCCATTCCTACAGGAAAACACCATCGAGACTACCGGTGCCGGAGATACTTTCTGTGCAAGTACTCTGAACTATGTACTTGACCATGGTCTTGAAGATCTCACCGAAGAGAACCTGAAAGAACTTCTTACTTTTGCAAACGCAGCTGCATCCCTGATCACTACTCGTAAAGGTGCTCTGAGAGTGATGCCGAC
>CAVBPN010000159.1:0-1203 GCA_963597235.1 bacterium | reverse complement strand
GGGATTTTCTGTTCTGTCACAGTTTATGATTCTTATTTAATTACACGTACTTTGGATACGCCTTCGATTGCTCTCAGCTCATCCAGAGCTTCTTTGGATGCTGCACTTTCCAGGTCGATGATGGTATATGCATATCCGCCACGGCTCTTATTTGTCATATCCGCGATGTTCAGCCCCTCACTACCAAGGATCTTAGTAAACTGGCTGATCATGTTCGGGATGTTCTTGTGGGCGATTGTGATACGTCCTACTGCCACGCAGGTTCCCATGTCACAGTTCGGGAAGTTTACAGAGTTTTTAATGTTTCCGTTTTCAAGGAAATCTCTGACTTCTTTGACTGCCATAACTGCACAGTTTTCTTCGGATTCCTCTGTGGATGCACCAAGATGTGGTGTTACGAGGATTCCAGGTCTGCCTGCTACGGTTGCATTTGCAAAGTCTGTTACGTATTTCTTAACCTTACCGCTGTCAAGAGCCTCTACAAGTGCTTCTTCATCTACAAGAAGATCTCTTGCAAAGTTCAGAAGAACAACACCGTCTTTCATCTTTGCGAAAGCATCTTTATCGATCATCTTACGTGTATCGTCTGTAAGCGGTACATGGATGGTGATATAATCGCACTGGCTGTAGATTTCATCCAGAGATTTGCTGTGTTTGATGGTTCTGGAAAGGTTCCATGCTGCATCGATGGAAATAAACGGGTCATATCCGTAAACTTCCATTCCGAGATGCGTTGCAGAGTTTGCAACCATGGCTCCGATTGCACCAAGACCGATGATACCAAGTTTCTTACCGCTGATCTCACATCCTGCGAACTGTTTTTTCTGTTTCTCAGCAAGCTTGTCAATGTGTTCTTTATCTTCTTCGTGTGCTACCCACTCGATACCACCAACGATATCACGGGAAGCAAGGAGCATTCCTGCAAGAACAAGCTCCTTAACACCGTTTGCATTAGCGCCTGGGGTATTAAATACTACGATACCTTTTTCTGCGCATGCATCAACCGGAATGTTATTAACACCTGCACCTGCACGGGCGATGACTTTTACATTTTCCGGAAGTTCCATGTCATGCATCTTTGCACTTCTTACAAGAACTGCATCGGCATCATTCATTTCTTCTGTCTGTTTATATTCCTCACCAAACAGGCCGAGACCTGTCTGGGAGATTGGGTTGAGACATTTATACTGGAACATTATGCAT
>CAVBPN010000158.1:1800-3538 GCA_963597235.1 bacterium | reverse complement strand
GTGTGATCGTTTATGCGCTTCAGATTCTGATGTCTCTGAATATGGTAACCTTCGTATTTGTCATGATCATGATCGCAGAGGCTTCCACAGACCGTATCACGGAAGTTCTGAATGAAGTTCCGGAAATGAGCGATAAAGCAGATGCGGTAAAAGAAGTGAAAAACGGAGAAATTGTTTTTGATCATGTGGATTTCAGCTATGCAGGAGAGGGTGGAAACCTTTCACTGAAAGATGTAAACCTTCATATTAAATCCGGACAGACAGTCGGAATCATCGGTGGAACAGGAAGTGCCAAGTCCACACTGGTTCAGATGATCCCGAGACTTTATGATGTCACCGGCGGTGCAGTCAAAGTTGGTGGGATTAATGTAAGAGACTATAACCTGGAAGTGCTTCGTGATCAGGTATCCATGGTGCTCCAGAAGAATGTCCTTTTCTCTGGTTCCATCTACGAAAACATCCGCTGGGGTGATGAGCACGCTTCTGATGAAGAAGTAAGACGAGTATGTAAGCTGGCACAGGCAGACGGTTTTGTCAACGAGTTCCCGAATGGCTACGATACCATGATCGTTCAGGGTGGAAATAACGTTTCCGGTGGACAGAAACAGCGTCTCTGTATTGCACGTGCCCTTCTGAAAAAACCGAAGATCCTGATCCTTGATGACTCTACCAGCGCAGTAGACACCAAGACAGATGCCCTGATCCGTAAGGCCTTCCGTGAGGAAATCCCGGATACGACCAAGATCATCATTGCACAGAGAGTTTCTTCTATTGAAGATGCTGACCAGATCATTGTTCTGGATGGCGGTCAGATTGTCGGCGTAGGAACTTCCGAAGAACTTCTGAAGACAAATGAAATTTACAGAGAAGTATATGAATCTCAGGTGAAAGGAGGCGAAGAGGATGAGTGATAACAGAAAAAGTAAAAAACCAAGAATGACGAAAAATGATCTGAAAACAGCAAAACGTCTTATGAAGTATATGACGGGAAAATATAAATTTCAGTTTATCCTTGTGTTTTTCTGCATCCTGATCAGTGCGGTGGCAACAACAGCAGTTTCTCTTTCTCTGAGATATCTTCTGGATGATTTTATCCTTCCTCTGATCGGGCAGAAGAGCCCGGATTTCGCCGGACTTTATAAGGCACTGACGGTTCTTGGCTGTGTATTCCTGGCAGGTGTTGTTGCGACTTTTATCTATACCAGAATGATGGTATATATCGGACAGGGCGTGCTCAAAAAAGTGCGAGACGATATGTTCGAACATATGCAGACACTGCCGATCCGTTATTTTGATCAGAATACAAACGGATCCATCATGAGTCTTTATACGAACGATACCGATACTTTAAGACAGATGATCAGTCAGGCAATCCCACAGGCTCTGATGGCATTGTTTACGATTGCTGTTACCTTTATCTCCATGCTGGTGTTAAGCCCGCTGCTTACGATCCTGGCAGTTCTGATCATTTTTGTGATGCTGTTTGTGACAGGTAAGATCGGTGCGAAGAGTGGAAAATATTTTGTTCGTCAGCAGATGTCCCTGGCAGATGTGACAGGTTTTGTCGAAGAACGTATGAACGGACAGAGAGTTGTCAAAGTTTTTAACCACGAAAAGAAATCCGAAGAGGAATTTGATAAACTGAATGAGGCTCTTTTTGAGAGCGCATCACAGGCAAATAAATATGGTAACATGATGGGACCGGTCATCGGAAATATTGGAAACCTGCAGTTTGTTC
>CAVBPN010000158.1:0-1670 GCA_963597235.1 bacterium | reverse complement strand
GTTCTGACGGCAGTTCTCGGTGGAATCCTTTCCGTTGCAGGCATCGGCGGAATCACCCTTGGTGTCATGGCTTCTTACCTGCAGTTTACCAAGAGCTTTACACAGCCGTTCATGCAGGTTGCACAGCAGTTCAACTCCATCGTTATGGCACTTGCCGGTGCAGAGCGTATCTTTAACCTGATTGATGAGAAACCAGAAGAAGATGAAGGATATGTTACTCTGGTTAATGCACGGAAAGATGAGAACGGTAATATTATAGAATGTAAAGAAAGAACCGGCATGTGGGCATGGAAACATCCACATTCCGCAGACGGTTCTGTATCTTACACGGAACTTAAAGGTGACGTGAGATTTGAGGATGTGACCTTCGGTTACAACGAGGACAAAACAATTCTCCACGACATCAGCCTTTATGCGAAACCGGGTCAGAAACTTGCATTCGTAGGTTCTACAGGAGCAGGAAAAACAACGATCACCAACCTGATCAACCGTTTCTACGATATCCAGAATGGAAAGATACGTTATGATGGAATCAATATCACAAAGATTAAAAAAGATGACCTGAGACATTCTCTTGGAATCGTTCTTCAGGACACTCACCTTTTTACAGGAACGATCCGTGATAATATCCGTTATGGTAAGCTGGATGCGACAGACGAGGAAATCTATGCAGCAGCAAAACTTGCTCACGCAGATCAGTTTATCCAGATGCTTCCGAAAGGATATGATACCATGTTAAGTGGTGATGGCGAGGAATTATCCCAGGGTCAGAGACAGCTTCTCTCCATCGCAAGAGCAGCTGTTGCAGACCCACCGGTACTGATTCTCGATGAGGCGACATCAAGCATCGATACCCGTACTGAGAGCATTGTACAGAAGGGTATGGATAACCTGATGAAAGGGCGTACCGTATTTGTCATCGCACACAGACTTTCCACGATTCGAAACAGCGATGCAATCATCGTTCTGGAACATGGAAAGATCATCGAGAGAGGTGACCATAAGGATCTGATCAAACAGAAGGGAACGTATTATCAGCTTTATACCGGTAAACTGGAACTTTCTTAAATATTTAAAGAAACAAGATATAAAAGACAGAACCGCCTGAGAATTCAGAGGGTTCTGTTTTTTAATATACTCTTTTATACAGAAATGGTATAAAATGCACAAAACGGAATGTATTTATTCGACAGATATGATATACTATCAACAAAAAGAAAATGGAGGAGCAATATGTTAAAGTCATGGACGCCGGGAGAAGAACCGGAGAAAGAAGAAATGAAAGTGCAACTCGATAAGACAAGAAACAGACTTTATGATCTCCAGATGAAGATCAAAGAGCATAAACTTCCGGTGCTTGTCCTTTTTGAAGGATGGAGTGCAGCAGGAAAAGGCAGCATGATCGGTAAGGTAATCAAAAATATTGATCCTCGCTTTTTCAAAGTGGCAACCATGTCCGCACCGATTGAGGAAGAAGTCCGCAGGCCGTTTTTATACCGCTATATGAAGCAGATTCCGGAGGAGGGTAAATTTACTTTTCTGGATTCCGGCTGGATGGAGCAGACAGTAAAGGAAGTTCTGAACGGAGATCTGGAAGGCGAGGCTTACGAGAAACGTATAGAGAGCATTAAACGATTTGAACGTCAGCTTATCGATAACGGATATCTGGT
>CAVBPN010000157.1:0-5712 GCA_963597235.1 bacterium | reverse complement strand
GTCATATACATAGCCGGTTCTGTCTCATGAGCAGGAGAAGCAATGATCGTGTGTGAAGTGATCTTTGCCAGCGGCTCAGCTACTTTAAGGGCTGCATCCATTGCTGCTGTTACATCAGAAACAGAACCACGCATTTTAACGCATGCGCCGGCACCAAGACGGTTACGTTCTATGTTCTGAATTTTTACATTTGCTGCTTTAGAAGCAGCGTCAAGTGCTACGAAGCAGGCAGCAAGACTGTCAAGCTCAAAGATACCAACTGCCATGCCATTATAATTCTCTGCCATAATACCTCCATCAATCATTATCTAGAATATGATTTTATACGTTTTTATATTAATATCATTATACCTTTTTTATCGACGAAATACAAGAAAAAATTATGATTTTTTGTGGCTTTTGTTTGTGGTTTTTTGTTGGATTGGATAGTATAATAAACTTATATAAAAGAAAAGAGGCGATGGAGATGAAAGTACATCAGACAGATTTTTCGAAGGGAAATGTATACCGGAATATTCTGGAAGTCTCGATTCCGATGACACTGGCCCAGCTTTTGAACCTGTTGTACAATGTCGTGGACCGTATGTATATCGGAAGGATTCCGGGATCCGGTGCGACGGCACTCACCGGTGTCGGCATTTGCTTTCCGGTGATCACGATGATCACAGCGTTTACGTATTTATTTGGGAATGGCGGAAGTCCCCTCTGTGCGATGGAGCTTGGACGGGGAAATCATGAAGAAGCTGAGAAATTGATGGGAAATACGTTTTCTATGCTTTTGATCTCAAGTGTGATTCTGATGGCAGTGAGTTATCTGTTTTATAAACCGATTCTTTATGCATTTGGAGCCAGTGATGTGACGTTTCCGTATGCAGGAGATTACATAAAGATTTATCTGATTGGGACACCGCTTGTTATGATCTCGCTGGGACTGAATCCGTTTATTAACTGTCAGGGATTCGGAAACATGGGAATGCTGACAGTTCTGATCGGTGCAGTCTTAAATATTATTCTTGATCCGATTTTTATTTTTGGATTGCATATGGGAGTAAGAGGCGCTGCACTTGCGACGGTTATTTCCCAGATTTGTTCCGGAATATGGGTGTTAAGATTTCTTACAGGAAAAAAAGTCACACTGCGTTTGAATCGTCGGGCAATGAAAATAGAATGGACACGTGTAAAAGAGATTATGGCACTTGGAATTTCTGGTTTTATGATGCAGTTTACAAATGGACTGGTACAGATTTTCTGTAATTCCACACTGCATATGTACGGTGGTGACATATATGTTGGCGTTATGACAGTGTTGAATTCTGTGAGGGATATTGCAACAATGATGGTACATGGACTTACAAATGGTTCTTCTCCGGTCATGAGTTTTAATTATGGTGAAAAAGCTTTTGGAAAAGTGAAGCAGGCAATCAAATTCGTAACGGTTGTCTGTTTCAGTTATGCGTTGTTTGTGTGGGGAATCATTAAGATCATGCCGGAATTTTTTATTAAATTATTCAATAATGATCCGATATTGCTGGAAAAGGGAGTTCCAGCGTTACACATCTATTTCTTTGGATTCTGCTTTATGGCGTTGCAGTTTACCGGCCAGGCGGTATTTGTAGCGCTTGGAAAGGCGAAGCGGGCAACCTTCTTCTCGATTTTCCGTAAAGTTATCATTGTCGTGCCACTGACGGTGTTACTTCCGCGAATTGGAGGACTGGGGGTAGATGGCGTATTCTGGGCAGAACCAATCTCAAATCTGATTGGCGGATGTGCATGTTTCTTTACCATGATTGCAACAATCTTCCCGGAACTGAAAGAAGAAAAGTAGATATCAAAAAAGGAGTATAATCGGGTTTTGAGGTGAATCCTCAGATGTCCGGAAGTTATACTCCTTTTTTATATCATGGCATTGATATTTAAATATGAATTTTGGTTCCTGTCTTGCCCTGAATACCATCTTTTGCTTTTTCAAGAAGAGTGATCATGGCGGTACGTCCCTCACCGGAAGACGCGAAATCCATGGCAGCCTGTACTTTTGGAAGCATGGAACCAGGTGCAAACTGACCTTCTTCTACATATTTCTGTGCTTCTTCAACAGTCATTTCATCCAGCCATTTTTCGTTTTCTTTACCGAAGTTTACAGCAACTTTTTCAACGGCAGTCAGGATGATCAGCATGTCCGCATCAAGCTCTTTTGCAAGCAGACAGCTTGCAAAGTCTTTATCGATAACGGCAGATGCGCCCTTGAGGTGGTCTCCCTGAAGAGTAACCGGGATTCCGCCACCGCCACAGCAGATGACGATTTTATTGGCATCGACAAGGCTGTTGATCGCATCCTGTTCTACGATCTCCACCGGTTTCGGAGAAGCAACAACACGGCGATATCCGCGTCCTGCATCTTCTTTCATGACATAGCCGTATGCTTTTTCGGCATGTTCCGCCTGTTCTTTTGTCATGAAATGACCGATCGGTTTACATGGATTCTGGAAAGCAGGATCATTTTCGTCTACACGAACCTGTGTAACAACAGTAACAACCGGTGTACGCATGAAACCGCGTTTACGAAGCTCTTCACGGAGAGCGTTCTGCAGGTCATAACCGATATAAGCCTGACTCATGGCAACACAGACGGAGAGTGGTGTATTCGGTTGATTTTCATCTTCTCTGGAGAGAGCAGCCATGGCATTGTTGATCATACCTACCTGCGGTCCGTTTCCGTGAACAACGACCACCTGATGACCTTCTTCAATCAGGTCACACAGCGCTTTGGCTGTAGTTTTTACAGCCTGCATCTGCTCCGGAAGAGTATTGCCAAGGGCGTTTCCGCCCAAAGCAATGACGATTCTTTTTCTTTTATACATTATAAAAACCTACCCCAGCCAATAATTTATTTCATGATTCTCGGTGCGGCTTTTACTTCGAGTTTTTTCAGGATATCCTGTGGATTCTCAAATTTAGAGAGCATGATCATGGCTGCAATGATATATGGTTTGAAGCTTGCTTCTTTGTAAAGCGGGATTCTGTAACGATCGAATACGGATGCGTCAACTTCACCTGTTTCACAGCTTACGTCAGTGATGTCAGCCGGCAGGCAGTGCAGATACAGAGCTTTTCCGTCTTTTGTTGTCTTCATAAGTTCTTCTGTGCAAGCCCAGTCTTTGTGTTCTGCGTTCTGAGCAAGAAGTTCTTTTTCCAGTTTGTCGATTCCGTCGAAGTCACCTTCTGCGTACAGGTTTGTACGCTTTTCCATAGCTGCGAATGGAGCCCAGCTCTTCGGATATACGATATCAGCATCCTTGAATGCTTCTGCCATGTTATTTGTCTTTGTGAAAGATCCGCCTGTAGCAGCTGCGTTCTTTTTAGCGATTTCTTCAACTTCCGGCATTACATCGTATCCTTCCGGATGAGCCAGAACAACGTCCATACCGAAACGAGTCATCAGACCAATGACACCCTGCGGAACGGAGAGCGGTTTTCCGTAAGAAGGAGAGTAAGCCCATGACATGGCGATCTTTTTACCTTTCAGATTTTCAACACCGCCGAATTCGTGGATGATGTGAAGCATATCTGCCATACACTGTGTCGGATGGTCAACGTCACACTGCAGGTTTACAAGAGTAGGTCTCTGCTCAAGGATGCCATCTTTATTTCCTTCTGTAACAGCGTCCATGAATTCTTTCTGGTAAGCATGTCCTTTGCCGATGTACATATCATCACGGATACCGATTACATCAGCCATGAAGGATACCATGTTAGCTGTTTCACGAACAGTTTCACCGTGTGCAATCTGGGATTTCTTTTCGTCAAGATCCTGCACTTCCAGACCAAGAAGGTTACATGCAGAAGCGAAAGAGAAACGGGTACGTGTGGAGTTATCACGGAAAATGGAGATTCCAAGACCACTCTCGAAGACCTTAGTGGAGATGTTGTTCTCTCTCATAAAACGAAGAGCATCTGCAACTGTGAAAACTGCTTCCAGTTCTTCGTCCGTCTTGTCCCATGTCCAGAAGAAATCATTGTTGTACATTTCCTTAAAGTTTAAGCTGTTGAGTTTATCGATGTAATACTGTAAATCTTTCATTTTATTCTCCTTTTTATGTGTAAGAAATGTTTGATCAAGATTATACTTCTCTGACGTGCGACTGAATCAAATATTTCATCGGAGACACGCTCTCGCTGACTTCGACTGGTAGCAGTACATAAGTGCCCAAAATACGGTCACTAAGTACTGACCGTCTCAGATCATCTCCTCACGAAATATTTATTCGTCACACTGAACAGAAGAAGATATAACACCTTGATCAGCACATTTCAAAATTTTGTTGTTCTCTGCCGTTGGCAGGTCGAGGACCACCGCCTGCGGCGGGAAAGCGTGGGCATGTACCTTCCGCCATACCAACAGAGTAAAGTCAATGCCCTTCCTACCTGACAGCGTAGTTATTATACGCGTAAAGTCAATACCCTTCCTATCTGACAGTGTATTACTACTGTGCTTTTAGCCCCAAGGGTGTGCAGAGGGAGCGGGGCTTCGCTCCCTTTGCAATAGGTTCTAAAGGGCTTTGCCCTTTAAATAGTTTAAAGAAGTTCGTTCTTTAGAAGTTCAAAGAAGTCTGTTCTTTGCCTTCCTTTCTTACTTGCAGTAAGAACCAGGCAGTGCTGCGTATACAGCCGCACATCTCACAAGATCCACCTTCCAAGTCTTCTCATTCGGCGCATGTGCCTGAGCTTCAGCTCCAGGTCCGAATCCGATGCAAGGGATTCCGTTACGTCCCATGATAGATACGCCATTTGTAGAGAATGTCCATTTATCAGTCAGCGGACGAGCTTTTCTCATTTCTTCTGTCTCAGCGTTTCCAAGACGTGTTTCACCGTACAGGTTCTTGTATGCATCTTCAAGGGCTTTTGTTACTTTGTGGTCTTTCGGGATTGCCCATGTCGGGAAGTAGCATTCAATTTCATATTTGCATCCTGTGTAGGACGGTCGGTCATAGTTGTACATGGATACAACAACATCATCGCCATATTTCTTAACATTTGGAAGAGCTCTGATCTCATCCAGGCAGCTTTCCCATGTTTCTCCGAATGTCATACGACGGTCAAGAGATACTGCACAGGAGTCGGCTACTGCACAACGGCTAGGAGAGGTGTAGAAGATCTGGGATACAGTTACAGTACCGCGTCCAAGGAAACGAGCCTCTTCCCAGTCAGGGTTGTATTTCGGATTGAGCATTTTTACAAGACCTTTGATCTCTGTCTCGTCGGCGTCATCGTTCTCATTAAGGGAACGTACATCCTGAAGGATGTCAGCCATTTTGTAGATTGCGTTATCACCACGTTCCGGAGCAGAACCATGGCAGGAAACACCTTTGACATCGATTCGGATCTCCATACGTCCACGCTGTCCTCTGTAGATACCGCCATCGGTCGGCTCTGTGGAAACTACGAATTCCGGACGGATCTTGTCTTCGTTGATGATGTACTGCCAGCAGAGACCGTCACAGTCTTCTTCCTGAACAGTTCCGACTACCATGATCTTGCATCCTTCCGGGATCAGATCCATATCTTTCATGATTCTTGCACCGTATACAGCAGATACGAGACCGCCGCACTGGTCAGATACACCACGTCCACCGATTTCTTCTTCGGTTTCATATCCTTCGTATGGATCAAAGTTCCAGTTTTCGATGTTACCGATACCAACAGTATCAATATGAC
>CAVBPN010000156.1:0-4306 GCA_963597235.1 bacterium | reverse complement strand
CCTTTTCTTGTAGTATTTCTTCTGACCGGATGGGGCGAAGATGCAAATCGCTACATTTCTCTGGCTCTGTTTGTTGTTGCAAGTGTCACTGACTGGTTTGACGGCTATCTTGCCCGTAAGAATAATCTTGTCACAAATTTTGGTAAATTTATGGACCCTCTGGCAGATAAACTGCTTGTCTGCTCAGCAATGATCTGTATGATCGAGCTGAACCGTCTTCCGGCATGGTTCGTTATCATCATCATCGGACGTGAATTTATCATCAGTGGTTTCCGCCTTATTGCAGCCGAGAACGGTATTGTAATCGCTGCAAATTACTGGGGAAAATTCAAAACAGCATCTCAGATGGTCATGATCATTCTGCTGATCCTGCACTTTGATGGTATTTTTGTCACACTGGAGCAGATCTTTATCTGGCTTTCCCTTGCACTTACCATTATTTCTCTCATCACTTATATCTGGCAGAATAAATCTGTTCTGTCCATGCAGGAATAAATACAAACTGTTTTACATCTGATCTCCCCCGGACCTCTATCGTACGGGGGAGATTTTTTAGTGTATCATACGCATCAGATTCACGATCCTGTCAATTTTTGCAGATTCCTGCGGTGATTTTCCCGCTTTCATCACTTCAAGAACTGCGGAAATTTCATTTTGTGAAAAATGAAGCCCGTTCTTTTTTCCGGAAGCAGCAGCGTTCATCAGATACGGAAGCATATCTGATGCACTTTTCCCATTTCCCTTTTCTGCAAGATTTTGCAGCATATCAAGCTTGTTTCTGTCAATTCCTTTCAGCTTTGGATCTGTTTTCCATTCTTCATTCATAACTGCCGGTCAGCCCCCATACATAATTATAGATTTTAATTGACGTCATTTTTCCCTTATTCATTCATCGTCATCAGGACTTCAAGCATTGCAAATATATTTACAGCCTGATCCAGCTGTTTTCTGCTTTGCCCGTAACTGAATTTACGGATGTTATTTAACAGCCCCATGGAATCTGTCACATTAGAACTGCACATCTGTACGTCACTCTGCGGTCTGGAAAACATCTGAATCGTATTTTTCAGTTCCCGTGTTTTTGCATATGCAGCCAGAAACCTCTGCCCTGAAAACGATAAGTAGGGAATCATAGCTTTTAACATCTGTGAATTTTCATCGCTCACCAGTTGATCAAATGTAGTCTGTACAACATTTTCCTGTTCCATACAGCCACTCCTTTCTGATGATCATATGCTTTTGATAACTATTTTATGACCGCAGCCCGGGATTTGACATACTATAAATTATCATAACTATATAAAATATCCGGTAAAGGAATTTTGAAAATGAAAAAAGAAATGCTGATCATAAATGGAAATGCCTTTTATGAAATTGATCTTGACTGTATGGAAAAGAAAAAAAACTCAGAAAAGCAGCCTGGCTTCAGGAAAGCAGACAGACAGTCCAAATCTCAACCGAAAAAAAGGCAGAGGAAATAACCTCTGCCCTGTGGCTGAAATCAGCAGCCACAACCATTATTTCCGCATCCGCCGCAGAGCAGAAGCAGTACAATGATGATCCAGCAGGAATCATTACCATTACCACATCCACAGCCGTTTCCGCATCCATTGTTGCCACACAGGCACAGCAGACAGATGATCCAGAGAATACAGCTGCAGGAGCCATCTCCAAAAAGACTGTTTCCATTGCCGCATCCACAACCACAGTTGTTATTGCATCCGCATCTGTCATCACCACATCCACAATTAGTAGCAGCCAAATCACTCATAGTAAATCCTCCAGATTTTGTTTACACTTCATATTATGCAGACAGTACTCCGGGCGTTACTGCTCACAGGCTGTTCTTCTGAAGAATTATAGTTTTCCACATAATATTTGTTCGTATATATGCAAAAATATTATTGAAAACAATACCGAAATGAGATATAATTCGAATGTTATCATTGCTTATAATAGCAAAAAGCAGGAAAAGGAGAGGATAGAATATGCCTGATAAGGGACTGTTTGACATTCATTGTCACATTGTTCCTTCGGTTGATGACGGAGCTTCAAGCGCGGAAGAAGCATACAAAATGCTTCAGATGGAATATAAGCAGGGTGTTCGCAATATTATTGCCACTCCCCACTACAGACTGCAGATGTTTGAAACTCCCATTGAAACAGTGGAGCACCAGTTTTTAGTCTTAAGACAGCTGGCTCGGAAGGTAGCACCTGATCTTCACGTGTATCTCGGATGCGAATTCCATTCCAATATGGAGATGGTAGAAATGCTCCGAAATGGTGAAGTACATACCATGGCAGGATCCCGATATGTTCTGACTGAATTTTCGGGAAGCACAAAAGCAAGCTATATTCGTGAACGTTTATACTCATTGCTGTCTCATGGTTTCAGGCCGATTGTAGCACATATTGAACGTTATGAATGTCTGCGTAAAGATATTGGATTTGTTGAAGAACTGGCAGATCTTGGTGCACTTATGCAGGTAAATGCCGACAGTATCATCGGAAAAGACGGATTCGGAACTAAAAGATATTGCAGAAAACTTATGAAACAGGATCTGCTCAGTTTCGTTGGTTCTGACTGTCACGGAACGAAAGAACGTATTTCTCGAATCGGAGAGGCATACGATTATGTTTCAAAAAAAGAAGGAGACTCTTATGCGAACCAGATTTTCATAAGAAATCCACAAAAAATAATTGCGGATGCGCAGCGTAGGAAGGGAAGATAAAATGGAACAGCAGAATTTACAAGACAATACCGATATTGAAATTGATGTGTTAGAATTATTCCATGTATTACTGAACAAGTTCTGGATCATTCTTCTGGCAGGAATCATTGCCGGACTTGCTTTCGTTGGTGGAACAATTCTTTTTATTACACCACAATACCAGTCTACTACTAAGATGTATGTATTGAGTAAGCAGGATAATAACACCCTTACCCAGCAGGACATGCAGACCAGTTTGTCACTGATAAAAGACTATGCAGAGCTGATCAAGAGCCGTACGGTTACAGAGGGAGTGATCGCACAGTTAAATCTTGATCTTACACACGAACAGCTTCTGAAAAAAATGACCGTGGACTCTGCAACCGACACTCGAATTCTTTCAATCACTGTACAGGATCCGGATCCATACGAAGCATGCAAAATTGCTAACGCAATCAGAGATGTTGCCGCAAATCATATCAAAAATGTTATGGATATTGATGCTGTAAATGTTGTAGAAACAGCAAACATTCCAGATCAGAAAGCCAGCCCGAGTATTACCAAAAACGGAATCATTGGCGGATTCCTTGGCGTTCTTTTATCTGTTGTAATCATTTTGATTGCCTATCTCTCAAACGATACTGTTAAGACACAGGAAGACGTGGAAAGATATCTCGGTCTCAGCACTCTGGGTACAATCCCGCTGACAACAACTGACCGTAAGAAGAAAAAGAAGAAACAGAAAAAAGCCAGAGGGAGAAGATAATCATGAAAGAAGTAAATATTTATCGTCAGGAACTGGATTACAGTGCAAACGAATCCTATAAATCATTACGTACAAACCTGTTATTCTGCGGTGAAGACAAAAAGGTAATTGCTATTACAAGCTGTACACCGAATGAAGGAAAAAGTACAGTTTCTCTGAATCTTGCATTATCTCTGGCTGATTCAGGAAAAAAAGTTCTTTTTATTGATGCCGATCTTCGTAAATCAGTCCTTATGGGATGTACAGAGGTAGAAGGAGAGGAGATCAAAGGCCTGTCACATCTTCTTTCCCATCAGGAAACAATTGAAAATGTTATCTGTTCCACAAACGTTCCGCGTTTCCATATTATTTATGCAGGAACTGTTCCGCCAAACCCGGCAGAACTTCTTGGTGGAAAATATTTTAAACGTTTTCTGTCTGCGATCAGAAAAGTCTATGATTATGTGATCATCGATACCCCGCCGCTTGGAAGCGTTATCGACAGTGCTGTCATTGCAGAAGAATGTGATGGTTCTATTATGGTTATGGAGTCCGGTGTGATCAGCTATCGATTTGCTCAGGATGTAAAGGGACAGCTCGAAAAATGTAACTGTCCGATTCTCGGCGTAATATTAAATAAGGTTGACATGAGCAAGCAGGGGTATTATGGTAAGTATTATGGTAAGTACTATGGCAAATACGGTGATAAGAAAGACAGCAAAAAGTAAGGAGCAGTGATTGAATATGTCCAAAAAACTGGTCGCACTTCTGCTTGTTGTATGCATCGGTCTTGCAGGAGGTGTTGTCTATATCCGAACGAATGCAGATACAAAAGGTCCTGAGATTATAT
>CAVBPN010000155.1:2463-5159 GCA_963597235.1 bacterium | reverse complement strand
CTCTACATCAATTCCGAACTGACTCTTGGGGAAATCACGAACATGTCCGTTTGAAGCTTCCACATCGTAATTCGCACCGAGAAATTTCTTAATGGTTTTTACTTTTGCAGGTGATTCCACTATCACCAGATATTTCGCCATGCTATCTTCTCCTACTTTCTAAACTTCCCGGGAGGCTGATTTCTGTCTTAAGTTGCTTTTACATAATAATGTCTGCCGATTTCCCGGGCTAACCCCGATATTTTTAATTCCAGAAGAATACTGCCGACCTTTTCCGGCGAAAGTCCTGTCTTCTGAATCAAAAATTCCATAGATTTTGGTTGCAAATCGAGACAACTATACACCAATTTTAAATCTGTTGCAAGTCCTAACTTATTTTTTGTTCTCACTTTAACAATTTTTTCACAATCTATTCCCAGTTCCCGAAGCAGTATTTCAGGCGTATAAGCAATACCCGCGCCGTCATAGATCAGTTTATGACAGCCCATACTGAGTTCCTCTGTCACCGGTCCCGGTATGGCAAAAACCGGCTTTCCCTGATCAAGAGCCCACTGTGCCGTTATCAGAGATCCGCTCTTTTCTCTCGCTTCAACGATCAGAATCAGATCCGCCAGTCCACTGATAATACGATTTCTGGCCGGAAAGAAATAATTTCTGGCCTGCATTCCGGGAGACCGTTCACTTAAGATTCCATATCCGTCACGAAGAATTCTCTGATACAGCGTTCTGTTCCCCGATGGATAACAGATATCGACTCCGTTTCCCAGTACGGCCCAGGTACCTCCTTTTCCTTCTAATGCACCCATATGTGCCTCTGCATCAATTCCATATGCCAGTCCACTGATAATCTGTACTCCCTCTTCGCTCAGACGCTTCGCATAACGAAACGCCTGAATCCGTCCATAAGGACTTGCCGCTCTTGCTCCTACGATTGCAACACTGGGACGCTCCGGATCCGGCAGTTTTCCTTTAACATAAAGTATTTCCGGCATATCTTCATAATATAACAATTTTTTCGGGTATTCTGGGTTATCTTTCAGAAGGCTCCGTATCGGCAGTTCCATTCCTTCTTTCTTTTTACTAAGAGTTTCTTCCATATGAAATATCTCTCCTATTTTTTATCAAACGCTCGGTAAGACAATGCCTCCGCGATATGGTTCCGATGAATGCTCTCTACTGCTTCCATATCTGCGATCGTACGTGCAACTTTCAGTATTCTGTGATATGCCCTGGCACTGAACGGCATATGCTGAAACGCCATCTTCAGAAGCTGTCTGGCATCGTTCTCGAGAATGCAATATTTCTCGATCTGATTACCTTTTAATTCTCCGTTAAACTGAATTCCTTCTATTTTATATCGTTCCCTCTGAATCTCCTGTGCACAGATCACCCTCTGCCGGATTTTCTCTGTACTCTCGCCCATACGTCCATTACTCAGGCCATCAAAATCTACCGGTGATACATCGGCACACAGATCCAGTCTGTCCAGCAATGGCTGACTGATTTTTCCCATATACCGCATAACCTGCGGCGGTGTACATTTACAACGGTTCATATCCGGATAGTATCCACAGGGGCACGGATTCATCGCCGCACACAACATAAAGTCCGCGGGAAAATCATATGTTCCATACACTCTGGATATATGGATTACTTTATCCTCCAGCGGCTGTCGCAGGATTTCCAGACTTCTTCTGGAAAACTCCGGCATTTCATCAAGAAACAGTACACCTCTGTGTGCCAGTGTAATTTCTCCTGGTCTGGGGTTTCTTCCTCCACCTGCCAGAGCCTGCGCCGAACAGGTATGATGCGGACTTCGAAACGGCCTCGTTCGTATCAGCGGATCTCCCGCAGTCAATAATCCGGCAATACTGTATATCTTCGTCAGCTCCAGTCCTTCCTCAAAAGTAAGCTCCGGCATGATTCCCGGCATCCTCCTCGCTACCATCGTCTTACCGGCGCCCGGCGGTCCGATCATCAGAAGATTATGAAAGCCGCTGACCGCAATCTCCACCGCTCTTTTCAGACTTTCCTGCCCTCGGATATCACTGAAATCCAAATTTTCTTTCTCCGGATGTTGCACGAATCCGTCTTTTTCTCTAATATAAGTTTCAGGACTGCGCACATAGCTGATCATATCCTGAAGATTCTTTACACCGATCACCTTCATATCCGGTATCAGGCTGGCTTCACGCAGATTACCATATGGCACTACACAAAAACGGCATTTTTCTTCCCGTGCCTTAATGATCATGGGGAGGATACCGGAAATCGCATGAATTTCTCCGTTCAGGCTGATCTCGCCTGCCATCATTACTCTGTTCAGCTGCTCCGGCTTCAGAATATCCGATGCGGCCAGAACTGCCGCGGCCAGTGGAAGGTCAAATCCCGCACCCTCTTTCTTAATGTCAGCCGGTACAAAATTTACTGTGATTCTTTTAGGCGGAAGTGCAATTCCATTATTTTTCAGGGCGGTTCTGACCCGGTCCTGGGCCTCTTTTACCTGCGCCGACGGAAAACCGACCATAGTAAACGTAGGCAGACCATCACTGACATCTGCCTCCACCTGAATCGGATGAACATCCATTCCTAAAATTACTGCCGATAGTACCCTTGCAAACATAAATAACCTCCTGTCTGCATATGCACCCCGATCTGCACTGCTATATTTACTTGTATATGTGATGGGAATAAAA
>CAVBPN010000155.1:527-2453 GCA_963597235.1 bacterium | reverse complement strand
GCTCCCAATTGCAATAGCACATTTCGGTCCGTTTTATAATCATTACAGAAAATAAAGGAGGTGAAGTTATGAAGTTTCAGCGAATTCAGGATCTCCGTATAGATTCTGATCTTTCTCAGAAAAAAATCGGTGAAATTCTTCATATCAGCCAGCGTTCTTATTCACATTATGAAACCGGGTCTCGTAACATTCCGATTGAGATGCTGATCCGCCTGGCTGACTATTATGATACTACCATTGATTATCTGGTTGGAAGAACCGACAAGAAAGACCCAATTAAATAATCCCGTTACTCAAAAAGAGGAAACCATCACCTGACGGTTTCCTCTTTTCATAATGTAAGGCAGATCAGTTTCCCTGACTTGCTTTCTGCTCTTCCCACTCTGCAATCTTTGAGATATTCGCAAGCTCATATTCATTAAAAATAGAGCTCTGTTCTGCATCAAAGGTATCCGGATCGATCGTTCCCTGATACCATGACTTACTGTTAAAATAATCCACAATATAATCTGTTACAAACTGACGTCCATGGCGTGCATAAATTTCATTTTTTGCAAGTTCCAGCTGATCAGAACTGTACACAGAAATCTCCTCATCGGTCAGATAACGGCTGCTGCTCTCCGGGAAGAAATATTCTCCGGTCTCGACAGTATTCTGTGTCTGTTCCTCCGGAACCGGTGTTGCTGTCGGATCCGGAGTGGATAACTGCACCTGCGTCCTGCTCATGATACAGCTTACATTCGGATAGACCGATGCTACCGGCTCTGCTGTAGATGCACGCAGATACAGCTGCCCATTATCAAACGTCAGGTTTCCGGATGCTGTATTTCCGGCTGTATCTGTAAAAGAAAATGCGGCTGCCGTTCCGGCAACTTCTGCTGTCACATCCGCCGAAACAGACTGTGTCTGTCCCGCGTCTGTCTGATAAAAACTGAATGACACGCTGTCCTGGCTGATATTATAGATATTGATCGTTACCAGACCGTCTTTACTGTACCAGTAATCCCAGAAATCATCCGGATTAAACGTTACCATTTCTTTTGGAAGCGGTGTCGGCGTTGCTGTCGGTCTCGGTGTCGGACTCGGAGAAGGTGTCACCGGAACTTCTGTCGGTGCCGCTGTTGGCAGGCTTTCCAGTGCTGCCATCGCCTCTTTTTTCTTTTGTGCTTCTCTCTCACTTCTCTGGAATCCGACCAGAAGAAGTGCTGCCGCGCTGAACATGATAAATATTGATATCAGAATCACCAGCAGTACCTTCAGCCTGTTTTTTCTTCTCATTCGATCACCTCTGTTATTGCTTTTGTATTTCAGATTGCCTGTAACCGGCAGTTACTTTTTCTCTTTAATAATACCTTTCCGATATGCATCAAGCAGCTGCATCAGCTCTCCGATACGTTCTTTCAGTGCTTTTCCTGTATCCGTATCTCCAACCAGACGGCGCTTGGATGTATAATGCACGGATACTCTGTTTGATACAATATCGCTTTCTTTTGAGACTGCATCTTCCTTTGATGTAAAAGGCTCATGTGCCGTCAGGACCAGTCCATAGGAGTTATAGATCAGCGTATATCCGGCTATTCCTGTTACCTTCTGATAGGCCTTACAGAATCCACCGTCAATAACGATCACTTTTCCATTACATTTGACCGGACTTTCGCCCTCTCCCTGATGTACCGGAACATGACCATTGATAATATGTCCGGTTTCCGGATCCAGTCCAAACTCCCGAAGCATACCATCTACCACTTCTTCATTTTCCAGCAGATGATAATATGCACCTTTTGTCTCTTTATGCGTTTCTTTATCTGCAATAAAATATCTCTCAAATGTAGTCATTTTATCCTTACCAAATAATGGAGAAGACGGACTCGCCCAGATAAACCACAGAATATCTCTGCCTTTTCGCTGTTCTTCTCTGTCTACCGC
>CAVBPN010000155.1:0-517 GCA_963597235.1 bacterium | reverse complement strand
CTTACATAGGCTTCCAGCACATCATACAGTTCCCGTCCTTTATAAGTCTTTCCATAAATCTGGATTTCTTTCAGACTTCCATCTTCATTCAGCGGAATACAGCCATGGAACAGCAGATTTCCGTTATAGATCTTATAAAGGCCGCCTTTATCCAGAAGAAGGCGCATATGATTCTGCAGTTTCTCACAGTTACGGAATGCCGTTTCCAGTCGCTCTATGACATCCAGTTCTCCCGGAGTCAGCTCATATGGATGTTTCCAGTTGACCGTAGGAAATTCTGTATCAAGTAACGGATATTCTTTTCCGTCTGCCAGTGTCACCGTACCCTTTTCCGGATTGATCCTATGGATCAGACAACGGTCTTCCATATGAAATTCTTTATGTTTTCTGAGAAGCTGACCTTCCAGCTTAAACTGAATGATTGCAATCGCTTTGTGCATCTTCTGTCCAAGCTCTTTTTCCAGGGCATTGTAATTGGACGTACCTTTCATTTCAAAAGCCGCACACGGATCATCTT
>CAVBPN010000154.1:0-2480 GCA_963597235.1 bacterium | reverse complement strand
CATGATACATCTACAACCATTGGTTATGAAAAGAGGTATAATCCATTTGTATAAGATTGGTATTCTGTTCAAGGACAGAGAGTTTGAACATGATATATATGAACTGATCCGTGCGTTCTATCCGGGAAGTGAGATCAGTTCTTTCTATGAGGAAGAGGAAACGGACTGTGATCTTTATTTCCGAATTGAAAAGCAGGGTGATTCCTGCAGAATCCGATATGAGGATCATGAGAATAAAGGAGTGACAAGTGCAGAGTTTACAGAAGGGCAGTCTTCGGATGCCCTTATTTCTTGTGTGGATGCTGATGACAGTGAAGCAAAAGAACGTGCACATGCAATCCGCAAGGAGCGGAAAGATATTGTCAAGATCACATTGTATAAATTATTGGTAAAGCTGACCGGTAAGACACTTCCATGGGGAAATCTGACAGGTATCCGTCCGGCGAAGCTTGCGATGGGCCTGATTGAGTCAGGGATGAAAAACACAGAGACAGCGCAGGAAATGCGTGACCGTTATATGGTAAGCCCGCAGAAAACAGCTCTTGCGATCACGATAGCAAACAGAGAGCGTGAGATTCTGAAGGATATTGATTATGAAAAAGGATACAGCCTGTATGTGGGAATTCCGTTCTGTCCGAGTATCTGTCTGTATTGTTCCTTCAGCTCTTATCCGTTGAAGCAGTGGAAGAACAGAGTAGATCAGTATCTTGATGCACTTTGTAAAGAGATTAAAGAAGTTGCTTCTATTATGAAAGCGAAGGGCAGAAAGCTGGATACCGTTTATATTGGCGGCGGTACACCGACAACACTGGAACCGGACCAGCTGAAAGTTCTTCTGGATGCGCTGATGGAGAATTTTGGCTGTGAAGATCTTGCCGAATTTACGATCGAGGCAGGAAGACCGGACAGTATTACCAGAGATAAACTGATGATGATCCGAAATTATCCGATCACAAGAATTTCTGTAAATCCACAGACAATGAATCAGGAGACCCTGGATATTATCGGACGCCGGCATACAGTTGAAGAGACGAAACAGGCCTTTATGCTTGCAAGAGAATGTGGCTTTGACAATATCAATATGGACCTGATCGTGGGACTTCCGGGTGAGGATAAGGCGATGGTAGAAAATACGCTGAATGAAGTGAAAGCCCTTGCCCCGGACAGCATGACAGTTCATTCCCTGGCAGTGAAGCGAGCAGCGCGATTGAATATCTTTAAAGATAAATATCAGGAAATGACTTTTGAGAACAACCAGGAGATCATGGATATGACCATGAGAGCAGCCTACGAAATGGAAATGGGCCCGTATTATCTGTACAGACAGAAGAATATGAAGGGAAATTTTGAGAATGTTGGCTACGCAAAGGTTGACAAAGCCGGGATTTACAATATACTAATTATGGAGGAAAAACAGCCGATCATCGCATTAGGTGCAGGCGGTTCCTCAAAACTTGTCTTTGACCACGGTAAAAGAATTGAGCGCGTGGAAAATGTAAAAGACGTTACAAATTATATTGACCGTATTGATGAAATGATCGAACGAAAACGCACAGGAATCAATACCTGGTTATGACAGCGGGAGGTGGACGTATTGCAGACAACGCAGATAGAGCCGGGACAGACAGAAATGGTCAAGTCTGGTGACAGATTATTGGATTTTGACCTTTCTGAGGAACTGAGTCATGGAATGGTTGTCAGCAATCTTGCGTACGCAGTAGCTGCCGAAATGGGACAGGACGAAGAGTTCTGTTATCAGATGGCGATCGCAGGAATGCTCCATGATATCGGAAAGCTGAAGCTTACCGGTTATATCAATGGACAGGAAAATGATCCTCTTCTGATAGAAGAACTGAAGTATGTCCGCATGCATTCTTCGCTGGGATATGAAGAACTGAAAGATCAGGGCTATTCAGACCTGGTGCTCCAGAGTATTCTGTATCATCATGAAAATTATGATGGCAGCGGCTATCCTTCGAATCTCAGAGGAGACAGTATTCCACTGGGGGCAAGAATCTTACGTGTCTGTGATGTTTACGCGGCACTGAGTTCGGACAGGCCTTACAGAAAAGCGTTTGATGTCAGTACAGTGATAGAGCTTATGATCGATGAGATCAAAAATTTTGATATGGAAGTTTTTCTTGCATTTCAGAGAGTCGTACACAATAACAAATAACAGGAGGACAGTATGGCGTTAAAGAAGAAACCGGTTACCGGTATGAAAGACATTTTACCAAAAGAGATGGAAATCCGTAATTATGTGATGAACATGATTCGTGAGACATATGGAAAATTTGGATTTACAGCAATTGAGACACCATGTGTGGAACACATCGAAAACCTCAGCAGTAAGCAGGGCGGAGAGAATGAGAAACTGATCTTCAAGATCCTGAAACGTGGTGAGAAACTGAAACTGGATACTGCAGAGTGCGAGGCTGATCTGGTAGATTCCGGTCTTCGTTATGACCTGACTGTACCGC
>CAVBPN010000153.1:1544-4168 GCA_963597235.1 bacterium | reverse complement strand
GTATTATACGGGCTGTTGATAAAGTCATCACTCTTGATCGTATTAAAGTAGATCAGATAACCGATCAGCCCCATAAAAATTATGATAAAAAAGAAAGAAACTCCCGTATAGCCCTTATTTCGGCGACGCCGTTTCTTAGATCTGGCGCGTTCTGTTAATTGCCTCTCCTGCTCGGAGTCTCTGTATTGCTTCCTGTTTTCGTTTCTCAAATTCCTCGTCCTCGTCTTCTCTTAGAATATAAAGTCCCTGAATGATCGCAAGCATCAAAATTGTGCATAAAAGAGAACTTCCACCATAACTTACAAGAGGAAGTGTTACACCTGTCATAGGAATGAATTTCGTAGCACCACCGATCGTAAGAAATACCTGAAAGGCATACTCTACACCAAGGCCTAACGCAATGAGCTTATAAAATGGATTGATGATACGCAGAGCAATATTTACGATCATAAGGAAAAAGCTCATGCATACAAGAATCAGACAAATGGCAAAAATACCGCCTAATTCTTCGCAGATCGCACTGAAAATAAAGTCATTTTTTACGACAGGAATGGATTCCGGTGAACCCTGATACAGTCCCATGCCAAACCAGCCGCCGGTACCGATTGCAAAAAGTGACTGCACGATCTGATAACCTTCATTCTGATAAACGGCCATAGGATCTTTCCATGCGCTGACACGCTGACGAACATGTCCGAACAGATGATATGCTACCACTGCTGCCGCAGAACCGCCTCCGATTCCGAGAGCAAGATAACCGACATTTCTGGTAGCCACATATACCATTACAAGATATGCCACAAAGAAGATCACAGCGCTTCCGAGGTCCTTGGAGAGGACCAGGATTCCGACATGCAGTGCGGCCACGATGGTAACCTGAACGATTGCTTTGAAACTGGTATCTCTGGAAAGGAAGGATGCCATAAAAAATACAAAAGTGATCTTGATCGCTTCAGATGGCTGCACACCCAGCAGAGACAGTTTTGCACCATAGCTTGTTCTTGCCAGGGCAAAAACTGCTGCAAGAAGTACGATACCGATTCCTGCATATACCCAGGTAAGTTTACGAAGAAAACGCATCTTCCGGATCATGACAGGAATGACAAGTGCGATGGCGGAAGCACCTGCAGCGACCAGAAGCTGTTTTTGTGCTGCGGATATATCCAGTCTGCACAGCATGATAAAACCTACACTCAGCAGCATACACATATTGTTTAAAAGCAGAATGGATGCTTTTTTATAAAATAAACGATACAGAATCTGGATCGCGGCAAAAAACAAAAGCATCTCCGCATAAAATTCTACGATCTTAAAATTAAAGGTTTTAAGATAAAGAACAAGGAAGGCAGTGAAATCAATGAAAAAGATCAACAGAAGCTGCTGACGGAGCAATTCGTTGCGCCCTTCCTCATCGGACTGCCGTACAGTATAAAAACAGTGAAAGGTATATACGATCATCAATGTCAGGATGATGTATTTTGATAATTCTACAATTACATTAATCATATGCCTTTACTCGGCTCCTCTTTTAAAATGTCCTTTGGTGTATTCCTGATTATCCGGAGTTTTATTATGCAGATATACATCCAGAAATTCCTGAAGTATTTTAGCAGATCTCTCCGGTGATTCGGTCGTAAAATTCAGACGCAGGCGGTTCACACCGAGTTTTCGGACTTTTTCAGATTCTTTCAGAAGTCCGAATGGAATGCTGTTATAAAGAATATTATAACAGTACTCTTCCTTTTCTGTAGTTCCTGTTTTCCATGGATGGCAGATACAACAGCAGGAAAATTCTGTTTCATAACGGTCTTTCAGAATCATTTTATTTTCGGTACAGTCACATTTAAAAGTGTTTTTTCTCACACATTGTGCAGAAAGCATCAAAGGAATATTTCCATAGATGATCATTTCACTGTCAGCGTTATCTCTGTGTGAGATTTCTTTCTCATTCAGCTCGTATGGAACTGTATTTCGAAGCACTTCCTGTTTTTTCCAGAAGTCAATGGATTCATTGTTCCAGGTGTAGACAGAAGCATCAAGCACACAGTATTTCTGCCATCCGAGTTCATGCAGTATTCCATAGCTTTCGAGGTTTCTTACGAGAAATCCCTTCATTCCGGCGTCAAGCCATTTTCGGCAGGTTTCAAAGAAGCCTTCCGGGGCGGCTCCACAGGTGATATATGGGAGCGTCAGGTACAGATTTTTCTGATTCTGGATTCCCTCTGATATACAAAGACTCATGGCATCATAATACAGATACATACCGGAAATTTCGGCGTTTTTACATAAACGCAGCGCCTGTTCCCGGGTTTCGCATGAAACGAATATCTGCGGAGTGCTATTTAAGGATGGCCGGTGTGCCGATTTTGCAAAAACAGGTGTACCGGAGGCGGAACGTCTGTAAGGGGCACAGAGTTCCTGCATCAGCTGGGAGACAGCTTCCCGTCGGAGTTCATTTAATACCTTGACCGGAACAAAAATGTGGTCGCCCATCTGAATATCCAGATCATCCCATTCAAATTCAGTATTTCCGAGTTTGTCCATCTGTTTGCGGATTCGGTCTTCAGACATTGGCTGCTCTCTGGCAAACTGTACTTCTCCTGCGGAAACTGCAGCATGTCTAC
>CAVBPN010000153.1:0-1534 GCA_963597235.1 bacterium | reverse complement strand
ATGTATACCGCGGCAGGAAATTTCAAGAAAAGCGGGATTTTCCGGATAAAGGATTAAGGAACCGGAAATTTTTTCTTTCCTGTGAGGAAGATTTTCTGGAATGCCATTTGTTTTTTTATCATTTGTAAAAGCCATCATGGACGGACCGTTATGCTGTTTATAATATCCCTGGCAGGAACCTCCGCGACTGAAAATATCGAGAAGATACTGACGGTCACGGTCACTGACCTGATAAGGTGCGTCACTGTTAAGAAGTATATCCAGATATTTACGATACATTCCGGTGACAGCAGCCGTATATCCGGGCTGTTTCATGCGGCCTTCGATCTTTAGTGAGGTAACACCGGCCTTAAGAATCTCAGGAAGAAGATCCAGGGCACACATATCCTTCAGACTCAGCGGACAAAAATCCTGCTGTTCTGTATAACGGCTGTTCTGCTGACGGACCTGATATGGAAGCCGGCATGGCTGTGCACAGCGCCCACGGTTTCCGCTTCTGCCACCGAGCATACTGCTCATAAGACACTGACCGGAAAAACTATAGCAGAGAGCTCCGTGAATAAAGGCTTCAATCTCTATTGGGCTTGTCTTATGCATGGCAGACAGTTCCTGAAGAGACAGTTCTCTGGCAGCAACGACACGGGTGGAACCCTGCTGTTCCAGAAATTTCATTCCTTCCGGACCGGTTACGGTCATCTGGGTACTTGCATGGAGATGCAGACCCGGAAAATTCTGACGTATAAATTGAAAAACACCAAAATCCTGTACGATGACTGCGTCAAGACCGGCTTCATAAAGAGGATGCAGAGAATCATACAGCCTGTCCTGTAATTCACGGTTTTTCAGGAGTGTATTTACTGTCAGATAAAGCTTTTTTCCGTGAATGTGCGCGGTATCAATTGCCCGTATAAGTTCTTCCTGGGTGAAATTATGGGCATATGCCCGGGCACCGAATTCAGGACCGCCAACATAAACGGCATCTGCTCCTGCACCCAGTGCAGCTTCAAAAGCTTCATAAGATCCGGCAGGTGCCAGAAGTTCTACATTATGATCTACTTTCAAGTTTATTCATTCCTTTTCTGAGTTATGAATGTGAAACAAATAAAGAGGACTACCGAAGCAATCCCCTTCCTGCTATTTGAGCAATTTGTCTATTTCATCGTTAAGTTCTTTGACTTTGCCTTCCAGAACCTCTTTTTGCTGCTGAGCTTCTTTTGCGGCTTTCTCTGTCTCTTCGATTTTCATGCGAAGAGCAATCAGTTCATGCTTGAGTTCATACATTTCCTGATCTTTTTGCTGAAGATCCTGTTCAAAGATCTCTGCCTGTTTTTTTGCTTTAAAATAGTCGTCTGTAATATTTAAACTTAAGAGCGTATGCTTCGTTTCCATAGGCTGACGGGTATATCCCGGCATTTCGCTCAATTCTGCAATTTTATTATTTATATAAGACGCCACTTTCTGAAAATATTCTTCAGATTCGTAACCACCCAGAGTGATGATCTTTCCTCCGATTACTACTTGTGCCGTATTTTTG
>CAVBPN010000152.1:0-5977 GCA_963597235.1 bacterium | reverse complement strand
AAAATAATATGTTCCGGAAAACTTCTGACCATTCGAAGTCATTTCCAGTTCATGTGTACCGGGTTCCGTTACCATCCTGCCATTTTCGTCAAAATAGTAATAACCGTCATATGTTGTTTTATCAACGGTATAATTACTGATATAGCGTACCTGTGGTGCAGCCGTCAGCTTACCAAGATTATTGACCATATAATAGCCGTCAAAAACGTTTTCCACTGCTTCATCCGCATCTTCTGAGTTTTTTGCACAACTGAGATTTGTAATCTTTACCATATGAGGACTTCCTGCCTGAAAACAGCCACTCTCATCATGATAATAAAATCCGTCCAGGACAGTCCCGTCAATCTTTACATGATCAAAATAATGCACTGCGGCAGCGGTATCTTTACTGCCGTCTTCCTTCAGGCAATAAAATCCATCGCTTTTCATAATATATTTTTCTGACCCATCACCGATCGGACGAATCTGCGCTTCATCTGTTACCGACAGCATGCTGCTGGCCGATACCGGCATTACCACTGCCGTTCCCGTCATTAAAACCGCCAGGCCGATCACACCGCTTCTCCATCTTTTCAAACTGTTTCCAGTTTTCATGTATCTCTCCTTTTGCTGTATATCACTGCATTTTACAACTCAATTTTTATCTCTGTTTTTTATTTCATGATACTTGTTTTTAATACTGATTGTCCATAGTATACATGATATTTTCTTTATGTCAAGCTAACATATTTTTATAATTTTTATTCTGTCATTTCCATTATGATTTTTCTATTTTGGGTCATCCATCTGCTTCCAGAAACTTCCCAGCTTCTGCTCAACATTTCCCAGACTGCAGGGCTCTGCATCATTCCATTCTCTCGGAAATAATGTCCGGTAATCCCTCTCCGCAAATCGTTCATCCATCAGAAGGATCTCGCCTCTGTCTTCTTTTGTACGTATGACTCTTCCCGCAGCCTGCAGTACCTTATTCATTCCCGGATATCGATAGGCATAGTCAAATCCCCTCTCACCTTTTGCATCATAATACTCTTTCAGAATTTCACGTTCACAGTTCACCTGCGGAAGTCCTGTTCCTACAACTGCTGCTCCGATCAGCCGGTCTCCGATCAGGTCAATTCCCTCTGAAAAGATTCCGCCCATCACACAAAAACCTACCAGTGTGTCCTCATTCTCTTCTATAAATTCCTCCAGAAATTCTTCACGCTCTTTTTCAGTCATTGCAGAATGCTGGCTGATACACCGCACCCATCCTGAAGAAAACTCTTCCTGATAAATCTGATATACGTCTTCCATCAGTTTATAAGATGGAAAAAACACCATATAGTTTCCTTTTTTCTGCCAGCTCATCCTTGCAATATACTCCGCGATCTTCCGGTATTCTTCATATCCCCTCCGGGTATACCGGCTGCTCACATCCCGGCAGATTAAAAGACACCTGTTTTTCTGTTCAAATGGCGATTCCACGTATATGCCAAAATTTTCGCTTCTCGTACTCAGCATTTTTCGGTAATACGTAAGCGGCAGCAATGTTGCTGAAAAGAACATTGTACTGATTCCTTTATCAAGACATTTCTGCAGATTCTCCGCAGGATTGACACAGAAAAGCTTCATATAAAATTTCCCGTCTTCTCCAAACGCTGTATAAACCACATAGTTTTCATCTACCAGCTCCGATATGTTCAGAAAATCTCTCACTGTAAAATAAAAATCAAGAATTCCTTCCACCACTTCCTGAGACGGTGGTTCCTCCAGAAGCTGGTCCATTTCACCCTGAACCGACAGAAGACTGATTGGAAGTACTCCTGCATTTTCCTGTACCTGCCAGGAGTCACATCCTTTTTGCAGCTCTTTCAGCTGACTGACTACTTTTCCAAGTTTCTTCCATAATTTCTGACTGTACGGTTTTATAAATTTCCGAATCTCTATTGTATCTTCCAGACAGATCGATGCGCTGTACATCTCACGCCCTCTGTCCACCAGATTATGTGCCTCATCAATCAGAAACAGATACTTACCAGCTACATTTTCTCCAAAAAAACGTTTCAGATAAACATTCGGATCAAACACATAATTATAATCACAGATCACACCATCCATCCAGATTGCCAGATCCAGGCTCATTTCAAAAGGACATACCTGCCATTTTTCCGCATGTTGTAGAATCGTCTCACGATCAAATATCTGCTCTGTCGTCCAGAGCTCATAAACAGCATCATTGATTCTGTCATAATGTCCTTTTGCATATGGACATTTCTCCGGATCACACTCTGGTTTTTCGCAGAAACACATCTTCTCTTTTGCTGTAATAGTAACTACCTTAAAAAGCAATCCATTCTTTCTCAGAATTCCAAATGCATCCTGCGCAACAGTCCTTGTTATCGTCCGGGCAGTCAGATAAAAAAGTGTCTCCGCTTTTCCCTCTCCGATTGAACGTACTGCCGGAAATACCGCTGACATGGTCTTTCCTACCCCCGTAGGTGCCTGAATAAAGATCTGTTCTTTCCTGGAAATTGCATGGTAAATGCCTGCAACCATCTCTTTCTGTCCTTTTCGGTAGGAAAATGGAAATTCAAGATTCTCCATAGACTGGTTTCGCCTTTTCCGCCATTCCAACTGATAAGCCAGCCATTTATGGTAGGAATCTGTCAGTTCCTGATACCATTTCATTAATTCTTCTCTGGTCAATGTCTCACGGAATCGTTTGATCACTTCTGTATCCAGATGTGCATAAGTCATCTGAACATCAATTTCTTCCAGTTCATGCTCATCCAGATAGATCCAGGCATAACAGAGTGCCTGCGCGCGATGCACCATAACCGGCTCTTCCAGCAATTCCAGATTCTTATACACACCTTTGATCTCATCAATGCAGACTTTGTCATCCTGTGTAAAAATTCCGTCAGCACGGCCTTCTACCCGCAGGATCAGATCTTCATATTCAGTTTCTTTTTTAAGTGTAACCTCTGGCTGATAATGACTCCCCATCTGTTTCTGGATCTTACGGTGCAGCCTGCTGCCTTTCAGCATTGCCTCTTTGTCTGCTGCTGTACTGCCACTTTCCAGGTCTCCACTTCTTAATATAAATTCTACCAGATTTCGAACCGAAATACGGATCACCGGTTTTTCCATACTGTTCCTGCCTTTATCTTTCTATTTCTTTCTAATAAAAACTTAAAAAAGACGCATACCCGTTTCCGGAATACGCGCCTCAGCTTACTGTACTCACATTATGCTACAGCAAATTTTGCCATTACTTCATTAAATCTCTGGCTCTCTCCATAGCATCTTACTGTCAGTTCTCTGGTAAGATCCATGCTCAGAATACCTAAAAGGGATTTGGCATCAATAATAATTCTGTTATAGGAAATGTCAATGTCAAAATCGCATTTGGTGGCTTCGTTTACAAATTCTTTTACGTCTTCAGTCGCATTTAATCTAATATGTCTTTCAACCATATGCTTATCCTCCTGTATCAGACTTTAGGCGTATTTTGTCACTCTCGGAAGGATTTGTCAACAGACTTAAAATTTTATTCATATTTTTCGATGAATTTCATAAATTTAACTTGATAAAGCGAAGATTTTTGTAGCTTTTTCTAGTGGAATTCTACCATATTTGAACGAAATTTAAAAGAGAACAGAACAGAAAAGATCCGGTATAAAACCAGATCTTTTCTCGATATGTTTCTATATTGTATCTGCACCTTACATCTGTGTCAGAACAAAAATATCATAGATTGCCTTTACTGCAGTCTCAAAGTCTCTGTTTTCCACACCGATGATGATATTCAGCTCACTGGATCCCTGGTCGATCATCTTAACATTGACATGTGCGTGTGCCAGAGCGGAAAATACACGACCAGCAGTTCCTCTCTGAGACTTCATGCCACGACCTACAACTGCGATCAGTGCAAGATCAGATTCCATCTCTACAAAATCAGGCTGTACAGCTCTGTGGATTCCTGCGATTACCTGCTGTTCTTTTTCTTCGAATTCATCCTGATGAACATAAATAGTCATTGTATCAATACCGGACGGAACATGCTCAAAGCTGATTCCCTGATCTTCAAATACCTGAAGAACTTTTCTTCCGAATCCAACTTCGCTGTTCATCATGGATTTCTCAATATTGATAGAGCAGAATCCCTTCTTTCCTGCAATACCTGTAATTACATATTTCGGTTTACGGCAGGTACTCTCTACGATAAATGTTCCCTTATCTTCCGGACGGTTTGTGTTACGGATATTGATCGGAATACCTTCTTTACGTACCGGGAAGATCGCATCTTCATGAAGAACCGTTGCGCCCATATAAGAAAGCTCACGAAGTTCTCTGTATGTGATCGTCTCGATAACGACCGGATTATCAACGATTCTCGGGTCTGTTACAAGGAAACCGGAAACGTCTGTCCAGTTTTCATAAATATCAGCATGAATTGCTTTTGCTACCAGAGAACCGGTAACATCAGAGCCGCCTCTGGAAAATGTCTTAACCGTTCCATCTTCCATTCCACCGTAGAATCCCGGAATGACTGCTCTTTCACATTTCTGAAGGCATTTGGCAAGAAGCTTGTCTGTCTTGTCAGCATCAAAGTTTCCATTTTTATCAAAACGGATAACTGTTGCAGAATCAATAAACTCATATCCAAGATATGCAGCCATTACTTTACCGTTAAGGAATTCTCCACGGGAAGCAGCATATTCATTTCCTGCATGTGCCTTGAAATCCGCTTCAATCTGCTTGAACTCCTCCTCAAGAGAAAGATCCAGCTTCAGACCTTTGATGATTTCATAAAAACGACTCTTGATCTCTGTAAGAACGTCACTAAAATCTTCTCCTGCCTCTGCCTTATCATAGCATGCATATAAAAGATCTGTTACTTTTGTGTCTGCGGAAAATCTTTTGCCAGGTGCGGACGGTACCACATAACGTCTGCTCTCCTCGCTTCTGATGATGTCTCCAACCTTCTGAAACTGTTCCGCATTGGCCAGAGAGCTACCTCCAAATTTTACAACTTTTTTCATAATAACACTTCTCACCCTTCTGTTTTCTTGCTACTGCTCATATGATTGCAGTAATTTTTTCTTTTCAGTCAGAAAATCTGTCTTTTATTGTATTGAAAAACAGTGGGATTTGCAAGCATTTCTTTATAAAAGTTCATAAAAAACTAATTTTTATGCACAGTATTCACGAAGAATGTTTTCAAGAGCAGATGCGCTGCTTGTATGGCATCTGCAAACCGGGATAGATTTCTTCTTTGCTTCTTCTATCGCACAGTTTACCATCTTATGAGAAACAGTACTTGTAAACAGAATCATAAGATCCGGAGCTCCGATTTTTTTCTTCATGGCTCCTTTTTCTTTAGCAAATACTTTTGCCTTACATCCATATCCTTTACAGATATCCTCATACTGACATACCATACGTTCATTTCCACCTACGATCACGATACTCATAGCATCACCTCTCCTTTTTTGTTATTCTCAACTAACTCGTGATTTAAAAGTAAAGCGGACATAGGATCCGCTTAATGTTCTTTTTCTGTTAGGCTATGCTAACTGTGTATAAAAATACTACCATATATTGTTTTGTTTGTCAAAGGATTTTTATTCAATCTTCGCTATTTTTTTCATTGTCTGATAATTTTTCCACTCCACAGACTGTCAGGATCTCTTCTCTCACCTGAAAATGAATATCATTCTCTCCGTAGGCAAGGCCATATACTTTATCCGGTTTCTTCTGGTAACGTGGCCGCGGATCATTTGCAAGCACCTCAAGCAATGCTTCCCTCTGCTCTGCCGGCACTTTGCACAGCAGTTCCTGTGGAAACTCGACCTGAAGCCGATAATCTTTGATATGATCCGTAAATCCACCTTTCGCCTCCGGATGGCTATCGGCATAAGGAAGGTATGGTTTAATATCATAAATTGGTGTTCCATTCATCAGATCTGCCCCAGATACATGCAATACCGGTCCC
>CAVBPN010000151.1:534-4150 GCA_963597235.1 bacterium | reverse complement strand
TCGTAAAGGTGTACACAATTACTTAAAACGCCAGAAACATGTCGCATCCTACCGTCTTGGTGAATTCGGTGAAGGCGATGCTGGTGTAACGATCGTAGAATTTAAAAAATAAGAGAAAGGCGAATACCATGGTAACAAAACAGAAAATCTTAATCGTAGATGATGACAACAATATTGCTGAACTGATTTCTTTATATCTTACAAAAGAATGTTTTGAAACCAGAATTGTAAATGACGGTGAACAGGCACTGAAAGATTTTGCTACTTTCCAGCCGGATCTGATTCTTCTTGATCTCATGCTCCCTGGCATTGACGGATATCAGGTCTGTAGGGAAATCCGCCATACTTCAGACGTTCCGATCATCATGCTCTCCGCTAAAGGAGAAACATTTGACAAGGTCCTTGGTCTCGAACTGGGTGCAGATGACTATATCATCAAGCCATTCGATACAAAAGAACTGGTAGCCCGTGTACGTGCTGTCCTGCGTCGCTTTAAGGTACGTCAGCCAACCGGCAATCCGGATGAAAAATGTGTCAGTTTCCCGGACCTTACGATCAACCTGACCAACTATTCCGTCACTTATATGGGCCATCAGGTAGATATGCCGCCAAAAGAACTCGAGCTTCTTTATTTCCTGGCAGCATCTCCAAATCAGGTATTTACCAGAGAACAGCTTCTGGATCATATCTGGGGATACGAATATATCGGTGATACCCGTACCGTAGATGTCCACATTAAACGTCTGCGCGAAAAGATCAAAGATCATCCGCAGTGGAGCCTTTCTACTGTATGGGGAATCGGATATAAATTCGAGGTCAAAAACAAATGAACAAACGACTGACAACGGTATTTTTTACCGCATATATCCTGCTGGGTGTGTTTGGTTTTCTTCTTGTGACTTATGTCGGTTCTCACCTTCTTGAGAACCGTCTGGAGAAATCCATCAGTGCGGATATGTATCAGACCGCGCACCGTATCGCCGAAAGTGATCTGGTCAGCCATAACATTACATCCTCAAATATGGAAGAAGTACGGAGTAATCTTTCTCTTGCTACCAGTTATCCGGATACGATTATCTGGGTCATTAACAGCAATGGCCAGATCATTCTCAGTACACGCAAGGATATCTCCCCTGATAATCCAATCGATCTGGAAGGATTTAATCCGGCTTCGTGGGGAAGTAACTACTATCAGATTGGTGATTTTTACGGATATTTTCCCGAATCCCGACTCAGTACAATTGCTCCGATCACAGAAGACATGACGACCAGAGGTTACGTTGCAGTTCATTACCTGATGAGCGATCTGTATCAGAATCGCAGTACATTGCTGTGGATCATTCAGGTTCTGTACATTTTTACTTATCTTGGTGTTGCCATACTTTTTATATGGTATGTCCACTGTATACGTAAGCCGTTTCTTGAAATCACAAAAGGAGCTTCAGAGTTTGCAAACGGAAACCTTTCCTACCAGATTCCGGTTAATTCAGAAAATGAACTTGGTTATCTTGCCAAAAATCTGAACTATATGGCCGATAAGCTGAACCGTAACGGTGAATATCAGCGACAGTTTATATCAAATATTTCGCATGATTTCCGCTCACCGCTCACCTCGATCAAAGGATATGTAGAAGCCATGATCGATGGTACTATTCCTGTAGAAATGCAGGAAAAATATCTTAAGATCATTTCCTATGAAGCCGAACGACTAGAAAAACTTACCCGCGGCCTTCTGACACTGAATGAACTGGATATTCAGAAACGTATGCTCAATATTCAGCCGTTTGATATCAACAACATCATTAAGGCAACTGCTGCTTCATTTGAAGGATCCTGTATCAGCCGCAACATTCTTCTGGAACTGATCTTATCCGGTCAGGAACTGATCGCACAGGCAGATATGGAACAGATCCAGCAGGTACTGTACAATCTTCTGAGCAATGCGATTAAATTCAGTCCGGACAATTCTACCATTACAATTGAGACAACGGAAAAAAACGGAAAAATTTTTGTCTCCGTAAAAGATCACGGAATCGGGATTCCAAAATCAAATCTCCAGAAAATCTGGGAACGTTTTTATAAAATCGACCGTTCCAGAGGAAAGGATCAAAAAGGAACCGGTCTTGGTCTGGCAATCGTCAAAGAGATAATCCATGCACACGGCCAGCATATTAATGTGATCAGTACCGAAGGCGTCGGAACAGAATTTGTTTTTACATTAGAAAAGGCAAAGTAGAATTTTCTCCACTTTGCCTTTTTCTGCATGATGAGCCATTGCTTATTCCCATGTGTGATTATGAAGCTGTCCCTGAAGCTGCATATGGTCAAAATGATTCTGGCGCAATGCCTCATAAAGTACAATTGCTACAGAATTGCTGAGATTTAAAGAACGAATCTCATTGATCATCGGAATGCGCACACAGTTATCTTTATGTTCCATCAGAATCTCTTCCGGAATTCCGGCGCTTTCCTTTCCAAACATGATATAACAGTCTTCTTCATACTGCACATCCGTATAAGTCTTAAGCGCCTTTGTGGTCGCATAATAAATCTTTGCATTTGGATTCTTTTCCACAAAATCCTCATAATCCAGATATGTTGTCACATCCAGATCCTTCCAGTAGTCCATTCCCGCTCTTTTAAGCGCCTTTTCACTGAGGCTGAACCCCAGTGGTTCGATCAGATGAAGTTTTGTATCTGTTGCCACACATGTTCTTCCTATATTTCCTGTATTTGCCGGAATCTCAGGTTCCAGCAGTACAATATTAAGCTTTGCCATCTTCTCTTTCCTTTCCGGATATCATTTCAGATAAATGCTGTCTTGGTCTTTCCAGATATCTGGTAATCTCTCCACTGTGAAGGAGACGGTCGTTTCCACTGTCAGCATATCCGATCACGGCTGCATGAATTCCACGTACCTCCAGTTCCCGTACCAGTGCATCTCCCTGTGCAGTACCAATCAGCACAGACCCCTTCGCCTCCAGCTTATACGGATCCACATCCAGTCGTTCACAGACCTCTATCGTTTCCTGTCGGATTGGAATTCTGCGAAGATCCACATCCATACCAACACCGGAAGCTTCTGCCATTTTCCACAGACCACTCAAGATTCCTCCGGCTTCTGTAAAATACAGTGCAGAGATTCTGTCATCCTTCCAATATTCATCATCTTCTGATATCATACATTTTTGAAGATCATCCGCTCCCATGCGAAGAAAACTTTCTGAAAAGTACTCCCGCAGGCTCTCCCATTCCTGTCTGATCAGCAGTAAAGTTCCTGATATTCCGGTCTCTCCTGCAACGATCAGGTCATCTCCCGGGTGCAATCTTCCTGTAATTTCTGCCTGCAGTGCCTCTAATGCCTGCTGTCCTAGTTTCATGATTCTCCTCCAGTGCTGTTTATTCCCCGCTCTCTGTTTATAATAAAATAGAAAGAATGCTTGGAACCACCATCGCCAGAACCAGAATCACTGCAATCACTGCTGTAATGATTTTTCTCTTTTTCGGATCAAAAATTCCCATTTTATCTGTCACCTCATATCCTATAACTCAAATCTGTCCGATTAAATAATCTTTATTGTAACCGAATCATCTCTGTATGCGCATTATTTGACAG
>CAVBPN010000151.1:0-524 GCA_963597235.1 bacterium | reverse complement strand
GTGCTGTTTTTGGAACCTGATGATTTTTCCTGTAATTCCAGACCTCTGTCTCATATGGTTTCTGGTCCGGTGCAAATGCCGGGCGTTTTTTCAGCTTTTCTCTGAGATAAAGGTCATACAGCATCTTTTGAGCGACCTCTTCTACCGATATTTCTGTTTCTGTTTCTTCTCTCAAAAATTCGAGAAGAATTTCATACCGCCGCATACGTGAATGAGAAATTTCACTGTAACCTTTTTTCTCATAAAAAGCTCCCAGCCGCTCATAAAACGTAAACGCATCCTCTGCAAATGGAACCAGATATTCCAGCGTATGCCAGAACTGACCACTATTATAATACACTTCCACCATACTTTCTACCATTTTCAGTTTTAAAACTTCTCCATAAGTCAGCCAGTTTGTGGAAAGCACTTCATATGGTTCTTTTTCCTTATGGACAATTCCATAGCCTTCTGCTTCCTGCTGCATAAGTGACCCCTTCAGAACTTTCAGAAAGCCCAGCTGCAGTTGATCCGGTTTCATACGA
>CAVBPN010000150.1:16589-19662 GCA_963597235.1 bacterium | reverse complement strand
AAGCCGACAATGTAAATTGTTAGGAATGCAGTAGTGGTAGAAGCAAGAAGCAAGCAAGCTTTAGCTTGGTTGTAGTTCACATAGGAATCAGGAGGTTTTCATGATCTATCATAAAAAACACTGGAAAAGGCAGACTCTCGCATTACTTCTGGCGGGTTCGCTAATGCTTGCAAACGTTTCTGTTTATGCAGCCGACGATAAGGATTTTTCTTTTTCTGTTGATGAATCGGAAGCATCTGATACAACCAGCACAGAAACGACATCTTCTTTTGAAAACGCAGATGTGAATATCAATGACTCTGACGATGCGTATGCTTCCACTGATGAAGAAGCTTCTTCTGAAAGCCAGAACAATACCATTGATGAAGAATCCGTTTCAGACGATTTTTCTTCTGATGATAATGCTGATGTTTTTTCTTCCGGAAATGCTTCTCAGAGTGATGAAGAATCAGATTATATTCTTGGCCGTCCGATGACCGAAGAAGAGCGTCAGGCACAGCTGGCTCCAATGCAGAATCTCGTTGCCTTTGTGCCGGAACCTGAAGTCGACAGTGATGTTGATATTGTGACTTACGCACTGTATCCGGAGTCTTATAACTCCGCTTCGGAAGGCATGGTAACATCCGTCAAAAATCAGAAATCCACAAGCCTCTGCTGGGCTTTCAGCCTTGCCTCTAATCTTGAGACATCCCTGCTCACCAGAAATCTTGGTTACTGGGATCTTTCAGAGGAGCATCTTGCTTACTTCTGGTCAAACAGGGTAAATGATCCGCTTGGAAATACCCCGGATGATAAGATCATCCGTACAAAAAGTGATTATCACGGAACCGGAAACGGACGGGTTGCTTCTTTCTTTCTCAGTACCTGGTCCGGAATGACGACAGAGGAAAAAGTTCCGCTTCAGACTTCTGCTGCTACATGGGATAGCTCGCTTGCTTATGATACCGATGTTTATATGGAGGATGCCGCTTTTTCCGCATATACTGTGGACCGTATGAAACAGCTGCTTATGGAATATAATTCTGTCTCGGCAATGATTTACATGGACGCGACCGGTACTTACTATCGTGCGGATACTGCTGCATCGTCTTACCCGAAGTCTGGTCTGGTAAATCACGCTGTAACGATTGTCGGCTGGGATGACAACTATTCAAAAGAGAATTTTCCAACCGCATCCGGTGTGCAGAATAATGGGGCCTGGATCGTGAAAAACAGCTATGGTTCCACATGGGGCAATAAAGGATATTTTTATCTTTCTTATGAAGACAGTTCCATCACCAATCTGGTCTGCAATACAGCCGTGACAAGTCCGGCTTATCCGAATAATTATTTTTATGACGGTGCATCTGCAGGAGTCAATTCTATTGCATTAAGCACGGACGAAAACGGATATTATATATCCAATATTTTTAAGGCGTCTGCCGGAAGCGGAATGGACGAGGAACTTGGTGAGATTGTAACAGCGGCATACCAGGATAACACGGAATTCCAGATTCAGATTTACACGAATCTGACAGATCCGTCTGATCCAACGAGCGGTACTCCGGCATATAAAGAGGCCGTCGGTTATACGCAGCCTCTCGCGGGTATTCACACCATACAGCTAGAAACACCTGTAAAAATACCGCAGAATACGCTGTATTCCATTGTTGTAAAAATACCCGGACGTTCGCAGAAATATTTTATCGAAAAATCAAACTCTGCCAACTCCTGGTTTACTGTATCCGCCGGAATTGATTCGAACCAGAGTTTTTATTCGCTTAACGGAGAAACCTGGAAAGATGCTGCTTCAGGCAATTTCTGTTTTTCCCTGAAAGCACATACGAAAACACTTGGCACTTCAACCGTTGTCACTCCATCCCCGGAGCCGACTCCTGATGAAACGCCAATTGTTACTCCGGATCCGGGACCGACAGAGAATCCGACCATTACTCCAGATCCGACACCGACAGAGAATCCGGTGACACCAAAAGTATCTCCAAAGGCAACACCGACCAGTACACCAAAGCCCGTTCCTACTGCGGCTCCGGTCAGTGCTAAGATTAACAGTACTTTCCGCATTGGTAATTTGAAATACCGGGTTACCGGAAATCTGGCTGTCACCTGCTACGGAACAACAAACAATAAGATTACAAAGGTCAGCATTCCATCAACTGTCAGCTATAAAGGCGCCACCTACCGCGTCACCGGCATAGCGGCCAGGGCTTTTAAAAATAAGACACGGCTCACGACTGTTTCTATCGGAAATAATGTAAGTGTGATTGGAAAAAATGCGTTTTATAAATGTAAGAAACTTAAAAAAGTTACGATTGGTACCGGTCTGACCCAGATCAATGCCAATGCTTTCCGTGGGGTAAAGAAGGGATGTACGATCACGATCAAGAGCATGAAACTCAAAAAAGTTTCCTCAAAGATTGACCAGTCTGTGTCAAAAATGACCGTGCGCGTCCCGAAGAAAAAATATGCAGCCTATAAAAAATTGCTGCGGAAAAAGTCAAAATCTGTAATTATAAAGAAGTTTTAAAAAATGCCCCGGAGATCCGAAGACCTCCGGGGCAGATTTGGAAAAAAGACGGCCAGGATTATTTGTTGATGACAACACCTTTCTGCAGCATGATGTTTGCATACAGAGCTTTTTCACTTGTAGAGATAATGCAGTAAGCTGTCTTGGATTCATCATAGAAAGCAAAACGTTCAATGTTTCCTACAACTGCATCTCCTCTGTCATCATATTTGCGGATGATTTCTTTGTAGGTATCCCAGATCGGAGTCTCTACATCATCGCCAGGCATTACTTCCATCAGGTTAACCGGATGTTCTACATATGTATCCAGAGGGAAAACCTTCAGGATCGCTTCGAGAATTTCCGGAACACCATGTCCGTCGCAGCGGATAGTGATCGCATTTTTACCCATGGATTCTACAGGGAAGTTGCCGTCTGCGATTACAAGACGGTCGCTGTGTCCCATTTCACATAATACTTTTAATAATTCTGGTGATAAAATTTCAGGAATTCCTTTTAACATATCTTTATGCCTCCGTTTTTTATTATCTGAATTGCGGCATATCTCCC
>CAVBPN010000150.1:5841-16579 GCA_963597235.1 bacterium | reverse complement strand
GAATTGTGGCGTATCCCGCGCAGGAACAACCTTTATATAAAGAATGTACCTGTATTCCAGGGACTTTTCAAGGTAATATTTTCCGATAAAAGATGAATATTTTACGGTTGACAGAATGAATGGAGCGAGTTATGATTGATTCAAACGGAAACGTTTCGGTTTTGTGGCCGTTTCCGACAAAAAGTAAGCAAATAAAACATATATATACCATTAGGAGGAGATCATTATGCCACTTGTTACATCTAAAGAAATGCTGTTGAAAGCTCAGGAAGGCGGTTACGCAGTCGGTGCATTTAATGCGGAAAATATGGAGATGGTCAAAGCAATCATCCAGGCAGCAGAAGAACTGAAAGCACCGGTTATGATCCAGACCACACCATCTACAGTTAAATACGGTACTGTGGAGACTTATGCAGCAATCGTTGCAGCAGAAGCAAAGAAAGCATCTGTTCCGGTATGCCTTCATCTGGATCATGGCAGCAGCTTTGAACTGGCTGTGCAGGCTATGCATGCAGGTTACACATCTGTTATGATCGATGGCTCAAAACTGGATTTCGAAGAAAATATTGCAGAGACAAAACGTGTGGCTGATGTAGCAAGAGCACTGGATATCCCATGTGAAGCTGAGCTTGGTAAAGTCGGCGGTAAAGAGGATGATCTGGAAGCAGAAGCTGATACGAATACAGATCCTCAGGAAGCCAGAGAATTCGTAGAGCGTACAGGAGTTACTTCCCTTGCAGTTGCGATCGGTACAGCACATGGCTTCTATGTGGGAACTCCGGTTCTTGATAAAGAACGTCTCAGCGAGATCCGGGAAGTGGTAGATATTCCGCTGGTTCTTCACGGAGCATCAGGCCTCAGTGATGAAGATGTTATGGACTGCGTAAAACGTGGTATCTGCAAGGTAAACTTTGCTACAGAACTTCGCGCCGCATACTCTAAAGCAGTGAAAGAACTTCTTGCTGAGAAACCGGATACTATCGATCCGAAAGCATATGGTAAGACAGCAATCGCAGCAGTGAAAGAGCTTGTTATGGCAAGAATGAAAGTCTGCGGATGTGACGGCAAAGCCGAATAAAAGTTATAGAGCAGGTACTGCGGTTATGCAGAAGACCTGACAGGAAAGCAGTGTGGCGGGATGGCAGCAACGATGAAAGACATTGCCAGGCAGACAGGACTCGGTCTGGCGACGATTTCCTCCTATTTTAATGGAGGGAATGTCCGGGAGAAAAACAGAATAAAGATCGAAGCAGCTATAGAAGAACTTCATTATGAAGTCAATGAGGTTGCCAGAGGTCTCAAGACCAATGCGACCAGGACTATCGGGGTTGTGATCCCGGAGCTGAACAACACATTCTGTGCAGAGATCATTACCGGAATGGAAGATATCCTGCGAAACCATGGGTATGCAACGATCGTGTGCGACTGTCGTACTGACAAGAAGCTGGAACGGGAGGCAGTAGAATTTCTGATTCGACGACGTGTGGACGGGATTATCAATATGCCTGTAGATGAAGAAGGAAATCATCTGAAGAACTTCCAGAAGACCGGTAAACCGATCGTTCTGATCGATCGCAAGATTCAGGGAATCGACTGTGACAGCGTTCTGGTAGATAATGAAAAAGCTGCCGAGGATGCTGTACGACAGTTTATTGAAAGGGGTCATCGGTATATTGGGATTATCGGAGGACCGAAGGGGATTTCTACCGCACAGGAACGCCTGGCGGGATATTATAAAGCAATGGAGAAGGCAGGGCTTCCGGTCAGAGAATCACTGATCTGTCATGGCGATTACACAATTCAGGGTGGAGCCAGAAGCCTGGAAGAGCTTGTTGAGAAGAATCCGGAAATGACAGCCGTGTTTGTCACAAATTATGAGATGACAATGGGAGCCATGATCGGAGTCAATGAGCTGGGAATACAGATTCCGGAGAAGCTTTCCATGATCGGATTTGACAACCTGCAGTTTGCCAGAGCCTGTAATCCGAAGCTGACGATCGTATCACAGCCAACTGATGGTATTGCACGGGAAGTGGCACGGATCATGCTGGAGCATCTGGAAAATAATAAAGACGGATCCGGGGAAGTGTTTTCCAGGAAACTTCAGACAGAGATCATTGAGGGAAAATCGGTAAGTTCGATAGGAGCAGCAAAATGAAAAAAATATATTTACTTGGAATCGATATCGGAACAAGTGCCTGTAAGGTTGCTGTGTTTGACAGAGATGGTAAGGTTCTGGCAGCGGCAAACGGCGATTATCCGGTATATTATCCACATGAGGGATGGGCGGAGCAGAATCCGGAAGAATGGTGGAGCGCAGTCTGTGGAGCCACAAAAGAAACCATTCAGAAAGCCGGAATTGCACCGGAGGAGATCGCAGGTGTAGGAATTGATGGCCAGAGCTGGTCAGCGATTGCCATTGACAGAGAAGGCAAAGTCCTGACCAATACACCAATCTGGATGGACACCAGAGCACAGTCCATCTGCGACCGGCTGAATAAAGAAATCGGTGCGGATGCGATCTTTGAGGTGGCTGGAAATTCACTTCAGCCGTCTTATACGACTGCGAAGATCATCTGGTATAAAGAGAATCTTCCGGAGGTTTATGAGAAAATATACAAGATCCTGCAGTCCAACAGCTATATAGCATTTAAGCTGACAGATTCAATTACACAGGATGTCTCGCAGGGATATGGTATCCATTGCTTCGATATGAAAAAAGGACGCTGGGATGAGAAGATGTGTGAACGTCTTGGAATCCCGATGGATTTTCTTCCGGAAATCTGCAACTGTGATCATGTGGTCGGCACAGTTACTGCCAAAGCTGCACAGGAATGCGGACTTGCAGAAGGCACACCGGTCGTAGCCGGAGGTCTGGATGCAGCATGCGGAACTCTCGGTGCCGGTGTCATTCATCCGGGCGAGACGCAGGAACAGGGCGGACAGGCCGGTGGAATGAGTATCTGCATGGACGAGTACAAAGCAGATCCACGACTGATCCTTGGCTATCACGTAATTCCGGACAAATGGCTTCTCCAGGGCGGAACGACCGGAGGCGGTGGAGTCATGCGCTGGTTCGAACATGAATTTGCAGATTATGAGCGCATGATGAAAGAACAGACAGGAGTTTCTTCTCTGAATCAGCTTAATGAGATTGCGGAAAAAGTTGCCCCAGGTTGTGATGGAATGGTATTCCTTCCATATATGTCAGGTGAGCGTTCCCCAATCTGGAACCCGTATGCAAAAGGTGTTTTCTATGGCCTTGATTTTGCTAAGACAAAAGGTCACATGGTTCGTGCCTGCATGGAAGGCGTAGCACTTTCTCTCCGTCATAACCTTGAAGTGGCAGAGGAAGCCGGAGCAGAAGCAGAAGTTTTAAGAGCTATGGGCGGTTCCGCGAATTCCCTTCTCTGGACTCAGATTAAAGCTGACATTACCGGAAAACCAATCGTTGTACCGGCATCCGATACGGCGACCACCCTCGGAGCGGCACTCCTTGCCGGAGTTGGTGTAGGACTCTACAAGAACTACGATGAGGCAGTTTCCATTACAGTAAAAGAAACCCGCCGTCACGAGCCAAACCCAGAGAATAAATCAGTTTACGATAAAACCTATGAGACTTACCTTGAACTTTATAAGTCTCTGGAACATATGATGACAAATACAGAAAGGAGCATGTAAAATGCGGGCAGCAGTAGTAGTTGCAAATGAAGACGTACAATACCAGGAAGTAGAAGAACCACAGGTAACCAGAGGTGCCGTAAAGATCAAAGTAAGATACTCAGGTATCTGCGGTTCAGACATTCCACGTGTTCTTAACCACGGAGTCCACTTCTATCCAATTGTTCTCGGACATGAATTTTCCGGCGACGTTGTAGAAGTTGGCGAAGGCGTAACAAAAGTTAAAGTAGGAGATCGTGTATCCGGTGCTCCGCTTCTTCCATGTATGAAATGTGATGACTGCCAGCAGGGTAACTTCTCCCTCTGTAAACATTACAGCTTCATCGGTTCCAGACAGCAGGGAAGTAACGCTGATTATGTCGTAGTTCCGGAGCAGAATGCAGTTCCGTTTGACAAGAGCGTTTCTTATGAGCAGGGTGCTATGTTTGAGCCTGCAACAGTTGCTATCCACGGTGTATTCCAGAACGACTATCATGGTGGTGAATACGTAGCAATCCTTGGCGGCGGTACTGTCGGAATGTTCACTATGCAGTGGACTAAGATCTTCGGTTCCAAGAAAGTAGTTGTATTTGATATCAGTGACGAACGTCTTGATCTTGCAAAACGTCTTGGCGCAGATGAAGTCATCAACACAAAAGAAGAAGGCTACATGGAAAGAGCCATGGCGATCACAGGCGGTAAAGGATATGGATTTGTATTCGAGACAGCCGGACAGGTTCCGACCATGCATATGGCATTTGATCTGGCTGCAAATAAAGCACATGTATGCTTCATCGGTACACCACATGAGAACCTGACCTTTACGCCAAAACAGTGGGAAAACATGAACCGTAAAGAATTTAAACTTACCGGATCATGGATGTCCTACAGTGCACCATATCCGGGACGTGAATGGGATCTGACAGCACACTACTTTGCAACAGGTCAGCTGAAATTTGATCCGGGCTTCATCTATAAGAAAATCCCGATGAGTCAGACACAGGAGGCATTCCAGTTATTTAAGACTCCGGGACTTGTAAAAGGTAAGATTCTGTTATCAAACGAGGAAGAATAAATGATACTGACAGTGACATTAAATGCTGCAATCGATAAAAGATATGTAGTTGATGATTTTAAAGTAGGCGAGGTAAACCGTGTCCGGGAATGTTCTTACGTTCCCGGAGGTAAAGGTCTCAATGTATCAAAACCGGCATCCATCTATGGTGCAGAAGTAGTGGCTACCGGATTTGTCGGCGGTCATGCAGGTAACTATATCGAAGATGCTCTGAAACCGTTTGGCATTAAAGGTGAGTTTTATCATGTAGATGCAGAGAGCAGATCCTGCATTAATATCTGGGACGAAGTAAATCATGTACAGACCGAGTTTCTGGAACCGGGATTTACCCTGACCGAAGAAGATTTCCAGGGATTTGAAAAGAAATTCAAAGAGCTGGTGAAAGATGCTGACGTTGTTTCCATGTCCGGAAGCGTACCGAAAGGACTTGACGGAACTGCATATCAGCGACTGGTCAAAATTGTAAAAGAAGCCGGAAAGCCGGTTATCCTTGATACCAGCGGTAAGCTCCTTGAAATGGGAATTGAGGCATGCCCGACATTGATTAAACCGAATATTGATGAGATCCGTATGCTGACAGGAAAACATTGTGACGATATTCAGGATGTCATTGAAGCGGCTAAGAAGATTCATGAGAACGGTGTTGAGATCGTTGCAGTTTCACTCGGAGCAGACGGTTCTCTGGCAGTTGGCGAAGAAGGAATCTTCCGTGCAATTGTTCCGAAGATCGATGCAGTCAATACCGTAGGATGCGGTGATTCCATGATCGCAGGATTTGCACTTGGTCTAAGTGAGGGACTTTCTCTGGAAGAAACCTTAAGAAGAGCAAGTGCAATCTCAGCGGCAGCAGCAATGCGTGAGGAAACAGGATTCTTTGTTATGGAAGATATGGAGAAACTTCTTCCGCAGATTGTTATACAAAAGCTTTAGAAGTCATAATGCGGTCATGCTTGCATGACAAAGTATTGATAAACTGTAACTATATAATGCAAAATTCAGGAGGAATTAAAATGGCAGAATTTATCGATCCGGCAATCGTGCCGAAAGTAACACTTCCATCAGGAGAAAAAGTTCCATGCATGGGAATCGGAACTTTTGGATCTGACAGAGTGAGTGCAGAAGATGTGTCTGCAGCAGTTGCAGGAGCACTTCGCAGCGGATATCGTATGTTCGACTGTGCTGCGTGCTACGGAAATGAGCATCAGATCGGAGAAGTTTTCAAAACAGCAATTGATGAAGGCGTTGTAGAAAGAAAAGACCTCTTCATTATGACAAAAGTATGGAATGACATGCACAGAAAAGTAGAAGAAGCCTGCACAAAGAGCATTCAGGATCTTCAGTGTGATTACGTAGATCTGTATTTCATCCACTGGCCATTCCCGAACTATCATGCACCATTCTGTGATGTGGACTCCAGAAATCCGGATTCCAGACCATTCAGCGTAGAAGAATTTATGGATACTTATCGTCAGTGCGAAGAGCTGGTAGAAAAAGGAAAGATCCGTTACATTGGTATCTCCAACATGACTATTCCGAAACTGGAGGCAGTTCTTCCATTAATGAAGATTAAACCGGCAGCCTGTGAACTGGAACTTCATCCATGTTTCCAGCAGCAGGAACAGTTTGATTACCTCGTAGCACATAACATTCAGCCAGTAGGATATATGCCGCTTGGCTCACCAAGAAGACCGGAAAGAGATATCTGTCCGGAAGACGTTGCTGATATGCAGACACCTGAAATGCAGGAGATCGCCAAAACACACGGCGTACATCCGGCACTGATCGCACTGAAATGGGCTCATCAGAGAGGCGAAATCTCCATTCCATTCTCTGTACATAACTACGTAAGCAATCTGAAATGCGTAACAGAAGATCCGCTGACAGATGAAGAAATGGCTAAGATTGCCACTCTGGAGAGAGGTAACAGACTTGTTAAAGGACAGGTGTTCCTTTGGGAAGGAGCGAAGGATTGGCATGATCTGTGGGATGAAGAGGGATTCATTGTAAAATAATCCCCTTGAATCCCCTGTGAAATTTTGTAAAATATGAAAACCCTTAGGGGGAGCATCTCAAAGTCTGCGAAGGCCGAAGCTCCCCCTAAGAACCCCCTACTTGGCCACGCGGTTGAGGTGCCGGTAGTTTGCTGGCAAAGACTTAGAGGGTGCAAGTTTTTACGAATATGAAATATTTTAATTCACCCCACCGGGCCACGCCTGTGTGGGGTATTTTCTACTCACGCCCGCGTGCCCGGGAAATCATCCGTATATAAATCCTTCACCTGGCATGAAAATATGGTATCTTTGCATCGGATTGATCCTTTGCTGACAATCCACGAAGTATGCCGGATTTACCGCATTCACATCATACAGGTCAAAATGTGTCGGAATCAGCATCTTACAATGCGTCTCTTTTGCAAGGGTAAGGGCTTCGACACTGTCAAAGCATCCAATAATATCTCCACGATTTCTGTAGTAATCTCGTCCATTGATTGGGAGCATTAGAATATCCGTATCCATGATTCGTTCCGTCAGACCGTCATACATACAGCAGTCCCCTGAATGATATAATGTGACATTTCCAAATGTAAAGCGATATCCAACTTCCTCATATCCCTCGTTTCCATCCGGATGTAGTTCCTCATGAGCAGAAGGCACAGCCATGAAAGTGAATGGTTCATCGTCCGATACATATTTTTTATCTGTACGAACTCCCTGGATACGATTTGTGGCAATGTTATATCCACCGATGACGGAAACAATTGCCTGCGGCACAACAAATGTAGCTTTTTTATTTACATGTGCAATAGCAGAGAGTGTATCTGGATCTGCGTGATCATAATGAGCATGCGTACAGAAGACATAATCAACAAAATCCAGGTCCTCTCCTGTAAGCGGAGCCGGATAACGACGTACCCACTGAATCAGTTCACTGCAACAGTTTCGGTCCACATAATCAGACAGATATCCGTCAATCAAAATATATTTCTCTCGATATTTCAAAAGAAAACCAACCTGTCCAAGATAGAAAATCCCAACCTGATCTTTTGTAAGATTCTTATTCAGTATTTCAGTTTTTAATCCCATAAATGCTACCTCCAAAAAAGAATTCATTTTGTTATTGACAATTTTATCACTGCGTGATATAAATGTCAATGAAAGATAAAACAAGAAAAACGAAATAATAAAAAAATAGCTGACGAATAGAAATAACGAACGAATAAAAGTAAGAAATAACAACGATAAAGGACACTAATCTATGGAAAATAAAGTAATCAATCAATTGCATATGCGAGAGATGAATTTGAATGAAGTTCTGAAGATCATCCGTGAGCAGGGTCCCCTGACCAGGCGAAAACTTCAGGATCTTACCGGACTGAGCTGGGGCGGTGTTTCCCAGATTGTTACACGATTGCTGAAACAGAACCTGATCATCGAAGAAAAAGATATGACTCAGACATCAGGCAGGAAACCAACCTGCCTTATGATTAATGGCCAACAGAATCTTGTACTTGGAGTTGATATCAACAGCAGTGGCATTACAGCAGTGATTCAGAATCTGAAAAATGAAATTCTTGAGCAGATAACGGGACCAACGGACTCTACTTCAAAAGAAAAATTGCTGACAGGCGTATATCAGCTGACAGATGCACTCTATCAGAAATACCGGAACAGAACAATTCTTGCAATCGGAATTTCCATGCAGAGTGCAGTTGATGAAGAAAGAGGCATTTCACTCTATCTTAAGGAGTGTCCGGACTGGAAAGAAGTTCCACTTTGTGAAATCTTTACAGAGCGCTATAAGGTTCCGACATATCTGGCGCATGACCCGGATTGCCTGGTGGCATCGAATGTATCCATGTTTGGTGAAGATGTAATCCTCTTTCGTATTGATTATGGAATTGGTATGGCGGTGTTCAAAAACGGTGATTTTATTAAAGCACCGGGAATGCTGGAAATCGGAAATACCCTGATTAAGACAAAAGAGCATGAAATGCAGATGCTTAATGATGTTACAACAATTTCTGCAATTGAAAAAAGAACAGGCAGGAGCATACAGGAGTTATCACAGGATACATCGGAAGGAATGCAGATCATACAAAAGACAGCAGGATATCTTGCAATCGCGATTGCAAATGCGGCGATACTGTTCGATATTCCAACGATTCTTCTGAGCGGAAAGCTGATTGAGCAGGTGCCGGAAATCTTTACAGAACTGGAAAAAAATCTGAAAATGTATCTTCCGGAACAGACGAGAATTTTTAAATACGATGAGAAACGTGCAGCAGCAGGAGCCTCCTGGATCGCAGTAGAAAGACAGCTTACATCATTTTAACAAAATCAAGCAGCAAAGCGGATTACGAATACCCACCTGACACAAAACACAACGAAAAAAATACAGAAACAACGGCATCGCCGGGAAAGAGAGGATTTTATGAAAGCAGTAGTTATTGAGAAGCCGGGAACCATGGTCATGAAAGATGTGCCGATTCCAGAACCACCCAAAGATTTTGTACGTGTGAAAGTAAAACGTGCCGCAATCTGTGCAACAGACCTTGAAGTACTGGATGGAAACATTGCTGCAAATTATCCGTTGACACCTGGACATGAGTGGAGTGGCATCGTGGATGCAGTAGGCGAAGGCGTTGATCCGAAATGGAAGGGAGAGCGTGTGACAGGAAGTAACGATGTTGTCTGCCTGACCTGCCCGGCATGCCGGAGGGGCGAATGGCGTTACTGTAAATCCTTCAAAGAGATTGGATTTAAAATGAATGGAGCTTATGCGGAATACGTAGTTGTTCCGGCATACGGACTCTGCAAACTTCCGGAAAATGTTTCCTTTGCACATGCAGCACTGGCAGAGCCGCTTGGAGTAGCGCTTGGAACCATGAAAAAATCCCACGCAAAACTTGGGGATACCTGCCTGATCATGGGAGCCGGATCCATTGGTCTCTGTACACTGGTCGTTGCAAAAGCGATGGGACTTCGTGACATCGTAGTCTGCGCATCCAGCCGAGGCAGAGAAGAACTTGCAAAAAAACATGGAGCAGATCATTTCGTTGCGACAAAAGAGCAGGATCTTGAAGAAGAAATGAAAAAACTTCATCCGGACGGAACAGACGTGATCATCGATGCGACCGGAATTGAGGAATGTATCCAGCAGGCACTGCGTCTCTGCAAAAAAGGCGGCACAGTGGTTCTTGAAGGGTATGGACGTGGCAAGACCATGCAGATTCGAGTTGATGATATACACATTAACAACCTGCACCTGATCGGGGCCGGAAACAACTGGAACATGCATCAGAAAGCAATTGATCTGATGGCATCCGGTGTCGTAGATATTGAAGACTTTGTGTCAGAAATCATGCCGCTGGATGATTTTGAAAAAGGCATTTCCATGGTGCGTATGCGTCCGAGAGGATTTGTCAAAGCGGAGTTTCAGCCATGATCGCCGGAATCGATCTGGGAACGTCTTCTGTAAAAATCGTCTGTGTAGATCGGGCCGGAAATGTTCAGAAAGCAAGCTGCCGCTATAAAGAAAACACCGTAGAAGAGTGGCTGCGTGTGATCCGCGAATCTTTTCATCAGCTTGATACACAGAAAATCACAGCCATTTCTCTTTCGTCACAGGTGGGAACCTACATTATGGATGGAAACGTTCTTTCCTGGAGAGACAGTGGTGGCGAAGAGGAACTGAGAGAATTACAGGAAACGTTTACACCGGAAGAATTTATAACAGAGATTTCGATGGTTCATCCGTCGCTGATATCATATCCGATTCCAAGGATTCATTATCTGCAGAAACGGACGGAGCCGGATCATATACCACAGTTTATCTGCCAGCCAAAAGAATGCATCTGTCGTTATCTGACCGGAAAAAATGGCAGCGACCAGTACTCCTGGAGAGGACTGGCAAATCAGGAGACCGGAGAATACAGTCAGAAATTTCTCGCTTATCTTGGAATTTCCGACAACGTATTGCCATCTCTGAAGTCCCCGTTTGAAC
>CAVBPN010000150.1:0-5831 GCA_963597235.1 bacterium | reverse complement strand
CCGGTGGGGACACTGCTGGAAACAACTGCAGCGGAATGTGGACTAAATCCGGGGATTCCGGTTTACACAGGATGCAATGATTTTTACGCATCCCTTCTTGGTATGGGAATCGTGAAACCGGGCGATTGCTTCGATGTGACAGGAACCAGTGAACATATGGGAATGATCACGGAGAAACTGGTGAAGGATGAACAGGTGATTGCATCCCCGTATCTGAACGGATGCGTGGCATATGGTGTGACTGCATCGAGCGGTGGATCGCTGGATTTCGGACTTCGGGAACTGAATCTTAGAAATGTCAGTTACGAAAAGTATCGAAACAAAAAGAAACTGCCGATTTTTCTTCCGTATGTAAATGGAGAGCGTGCGCCAATCTATGATGCTGAAGCCAGAGGTGTTTTCTTTGGAATCGAGGCGGATACAACACGGGAAGATCTGGCATATGCCGTGATGGAGGGAGTGGCTTTTTCCACATGGCACATCATGGAAAAACTGCCAGAAGAAAATATTCAGCAGATTATCTGTGCCGGTGGTGCAACGAGAAATGAAGAATTATTGCAATTAAAAGCGGACCTGTTTGGAATTCCATTTGTGCGTGCGGAGGAAGAAGATACATCAGCATATGGAGCATGTATGATTGGAGCGGTCGGGGAAAAATGGTATCCGGACATTGAGACTGCAGTCAGGAACATGTGCAGTTACGATTCAGCAATCATGCCGCAGGAGAACAGAAAGTTACAGGACAGATTCAGATTATATAAAAACATATACACAGATTTAAAACAGGAATTTAAAGAATTCAGGAGGATAAGTCAATGAGTTGTGTGATTTTTGGAGCAGGAAAAATAGCAAGAGGTTTTGTCGCCCATCTTTTGAGCCTTTCCGATATTGATTTTGTATTTGTAGAAAAAGTAGATGCACTGGTGGATCTGATCAATGAGCGTGGTCAGTACACCATCAACATCCTCGGTGCACCGGAAAAAAATTACGTTGTAAAAAATGCCCGTGCACTGAAATTCAGCCAGGTGGATGAGATTACAGAAGCAATCGCAGATGCAGATGTTGTATTTGATGCAGTTGGCGGAAAAAATCTTCAGGAGATTGTGCCGTTTTATATCAAAGGTATTGAAGCAAAAGTCAAAAAAGGCGGTTATCTTAACTTTGTTACCTGTGAAAACTGGAAACAGCCGGCGAAAATTCTCCAGGATGGCGTAGAAGCAGGCATTTCCGAAGATGCAAAAGAATATCTTGACAAATACGTTGGATTTACAGAATCCGTAATCATGCGTTCCGGAATTGAGGCACCGAAGGAACTGCTGGAAAAAGATCCGCTGATCGTCAATGTACAGGATTACTGGTATCTTCCGGTGGATGCAGACCGTGTCAAAGGTAAATTGCCGGAAATTAAATATATGGATGCCCTGACCGGATTTGCTGGATTCCTGGAAAGAAAATTCTATACCTACAATGCAGCAAACGGAACGACTTCTTTCCTGGGAGCACTGCTTGGATACAAAGTTCTGGCAGAAGCTGCACATGATGAGAGAATCCTGAAAGTACTGGATGGCGTATATCATGAAACTGGAAAAGCCCTTTCCGAAAAACATGGAATTCCGCTGGAAGACCAGATGGCATTTACTCAGACATCCCTGCACAAATTACAGGACTATACAATTGTAGATTCCATTGAAAGAAACGCTCGCGATCCACTGAGAAAGCTTGGCAAAGATGACCGTCTGGTAGGTTCTGCAAGAATGGTACTGGCCTGCGGCATCAAACCGGAGAGTCTTTGCACCGCGATCGCAGCAGCAATCTATTACAGAAATCCAGAAGATCCAGGTGCAGTAGAACTTGAGAGAATCGTAAAAGAAGAAGGAATTGACGCAGTTCTTGAAAAAGTATGTGGAATTGATCCAAATGGAGAACTGGGCTTAATGATCAAAGAAAAAATTGAAAAAATCAAAGAATGGGGATGGCTTAAAGATGAATAAGATTATGATCATCGGGGCAGGAAAGACCGGAAGAGGATATCTTGCCAGACTGTTAAAAGAATCCGATAAAGAAATCTGCTTTGTGGATAAAGATGCCGCACTGGTTCAGAAATTACAGGAAAAGAAAAGTTTTCTTATTCACTTCTTCGGAAAAGTAAGAGAAGATTTTGAAGTAAAAGATTATAAAGCTGTTACCTGGGAGAAAGCTGATTTTGCCGATACCGCACTGATCCTTGTTTCTGTAGGTGGCACAAATCTGACCGATGTTGGAACTGCCTTAAAAGAAAAGCTGATCGCAGATCATCATTACGATATCATCACCTGTGAGAATTCATCCCATCCGGCAAAGGTATTGGGCGATGCGATCGGAGAAGGCTTTGACCTATCTATCAGTGAATCCACGGTATTCTGTACAACAATTGAGACAGAGGGAACAGAGCTTGACATCAACTCCGAAAATTATCCGTATCTGCAGTGCAATGCAGATCTTCTTCCGGGATTTGTAAGCGATATGCCGGGAATCCGCCCACTGAAAGACTTCGGCGATTTCCTTACAAGAAAACTGTATACTTACAATGCGGCAAGCTGTGTGCTGGCATATCTGGGAGCTGCAAAAGAATATACGGATTACAGAGATGCCGGAATAGATTCGGAGATTCTTGAAAAACTGGACCGCAATTATGAAATGACCAATAAAGTGCTTTGTGATGTTTATGGATATGATCTGAAAGATCAGGAAGAATTTGCAGCACTTTCCAGAGCGAAGTTTACAAGCCAGGTTATTGTGGATACCGTTGACCGAAATGCGAGAGAACCGCAGCGCAAACTGCAGGATAAAGAACGAATCATCGGACCGATGAAACTGATCTACGAACATGGAATCATGCCGGATGTACTGATTGAGACAGCGGCAGCTGCGCTCCTTTACGATAAAGGAGATGCATGGCTGGAAATCAAGAAGAGTCATACACCAGGAGAAATCCTGGAGGAGATCTGTGATTTGCATCCGGGGGAAGTTCTTTATGAAGAAATTCTGAAGAAGTTTGAAGAATTAAATTCTTTATAAAGAGTTTTGAGAAACTATAAAAGATTTGCGAGGGGAGGGCGCTCACAGTTGCGAAGGCCGCTCTCCCCTCGCACTCCCCACCGGGCCACGCCTGTGTGGGGTATTTTATTGGGTCCCACGTTTTCTATAGTCCAGCGGGGGGAGAGAAGTATCTCTGTCCAGTGACTCAGCGAGGCTTTCGAGATTTTGTGAGTGCTAGCTGTTCCTTCCTGTGTTCTGTTTGAGCGAAGCGAGTTAACAAAAGGAAGGAACAAATAAGCGCACGAATAAAATCCGAAAACGTAGCGTGTCACCAGACAGAGATACTTCTACTCACACCTGCGTACTTAAAGAAACACAATAACCGTTGCTCCCCGTGTACTTGAGAAAATAACTACACAAATCCCCCAAATCATGCTACAATAAAATACTGACAAAAATTAATCAAACTTAATCAGACACGTGAATTCAAATGGGGGAGTAAATACATGTATCGAATACTACTGGTGGATGACGAGATCCTCGTCCGTGATGCCATTAAAGAGAACATTGACTGGAAAAGCATCGACTGCGAACTTGTAGGTGACTGCGAAAACGGTAAACAGGCAGCTGAATTTGTAAAAGAGCATCCGGTCGATATTGTACTGACTGATATTCTTATGCCGTATATGGATGGCATGGAACTCAGCCACTTCCTGCATGACAATTATCCGGATATCGTGATTGTGATCTTCAGCGGTTTCGGAGAATTTGAGTATGCAAAAAAAGCTATCCAGTATGGCGTCAGCGAATATCTGCTGAAACCGGTAACCGCCATGGAACTTACCGGCGTGATCGAAAAAATGAAAGAAAAAGTAGATCAGCAGCGTCGTGAAAAAAATAAAATGGACCGCCTTACGCAGGCTTCCGAGAAATACCAGAAAAATAAACAGATCATCCGCTCTAAAAATATGGAAGCACTCGTGAATTGTACCACAGACGTCAACCAGACCATCCAGAGACTTTCAGAAATGGGAATCGATATCTCTGCGGCAGGCTACCGCGTGGCACTCTTTGACATCGATCTCTATTCCGGTATGTATCAGCTGGATACCGAAAAACGACAGGAAAGTGCCCTGATGGCATTTGTCCTCTTTAACATCAGCGACGAGATCGTCACAAGAGAAGAAGCCGGTGTCGCCTATCAGGAAGGAAACAATCGAGTAGGTATCCTTTTCCAGGAAAAATGGAGCCGCAATTTTACATCCAAAACAAAAGAAATCTGCCGTGAGATTCAGGAAAAAACAAAAGAAGTCATGGGCTTTGATGTATCCATGGGTATCGGTAAATGGGTAAAAAGACCGGAAGAACTGATCCAGTCACACGATATGGCGGCACAGACCCTCCAGTATCGCTATCTCCTCGGCGGAAACCTTCTTATTGATATGGAAGAACAGCATCCGGCACAGGAAATCAATCTGGATGAGCCGCTTAAAGAACTGAAAGAAGCTATGAAGACCGGGCAGAAAGAGCAGGTTGATCAGATACTTGTGACGATTGAAAATTCCATACGCCAGGCACTTATGGAAAAGAGCCGCGCATGCATGTATCTGCAGCAGGTGATCCGTACAATGGATAACGCATGTGAGGACGTATCGGCTGACATGGACAGAATCAGAGAAGACCGCGACGAACTTCTCCGTCAGGTAACCGATCAGAAATCATTCGAAGATGCATGTAAAGTTGTCCAGAAACATACCGACAGAATTATGGAAATTCTTTCTGAGCTGAATACATCCAGCAGCGAGCGTCAGGCCCGCCTTGCAATCGATTATATCCAGAAAAATTATATGGATCCGGATCTCAGCCTGAACAGTATCTGTTCTTATCTTAACATCAGCACCAGCTATTTCAGTACGATCTTTAAGGACGAGACAGGAGAGACATTTACAGAGGTGCTGATCCGAACCAGAATGGAAAAGGCGAAGGAACTCCTCGAAAAGACGACCATGAAAAACTATGAGATTGCCGAAAAAGTCGGATTTTCCGATCCGCATTATTTTGGAATTTCATTTAAGAAGATGACTGGATATACGCCCACGGAATATGCAAGGGAGAAACGCAGATGAAAAAGAAAAGTCTGTCTGCAAGATTTATAGGCAAATTCAGCAGTATTCAGAGTGTTATTTTTGCGACTGTTGCGGTGCTGGTCCTGAGCGCGGTAGTCATTGTTACCGGAGTTTCCATGCGCTTTACGAATACTTCCATTTTTGAAAACTCCTCGGAATATACCCATACGATCATCCAGCAGATGAACCAGAATATCGATTCCTACATTGATTATATGGAAAACATTGCCTATCTGATTTCGAGTAACGAGGATGTACAGGATTATCTTTTTGACGATGAGATCGATAATGAGGGAAGATATCGTATCCTGAATCAGTTTCAGACGATCCTGGACAGCCGAAGTGATATTCGAAATGTGGGTATCATCAGTAAGAGCGGCCGGATGCTGCTCAACGATGGTAGTAAATCCGTGAATCAGGATCTTGATCTCAACACTCAGGAATGGTATTCAAATGCACTCGAAAAGCCAAACGGACCGATTCTGACCTCTTCCCATGTACAGCATATCATCAGTGGAGAACGCCCGTGGGTGATCACACTGAGCAGAGGCATCCGTGACCGCAGTGGCAGCGGTGAAAAAGAAGGCGTCTTTTTTATCGATCTGAATTACAGTGCAATCAGTGGACTCTGTGACCAGAGCACTGTTGGAACGAAAGGCTATGCTTTTATTCTTGATGCAAAAGGAA
>CAVBPN010000149.1:0-2057 GCA_963597235.1 bacterium | reverse complement strand
CTCCAGAAGTTACCACCACCGATTACGATTCCGATCTGCGTACCTTCTTCTGCTACTGCACGGATCTGTTTTGCCACGGCAATGACAGTCACCTCGTCAAATCCTTTTTTTTCAGCTCCGGCAAGAGCTTCTCCGCTTAATTTCAGTAATATTCTTTTCATAGATCATTTATCCTTTCCCCCAATGCCGCAGCATTGTTTATCTTTACCAAACTCCTGTAACGATCTCGTTTCCATCTTCATCTACGGATGTAGATACAGTGAAATCTGAATAATAGTAATATCCTGTCGTTCCGGTCGCTGAGTCATCAGCATACTCGGAAGACTGAGAATCACCCACTGCTGCTACAAGATCATCAATCGACATACCAATATATTTCTCAGCTGTCTGAATCGTAGAATTCGTCGGATTATCGCTGTCCGGACTGTTATTATTGCTATTATTGTTATTATCATTAGACGGAGCAGTTGTCGGATCCGGATCATCTGTATTTGAATTATTCGAATCATCCGGTGCCTCTGTCGGGGTCGGTGTTACAGAATCACTGTCTTCGTCTGTATCCAGACCAAGTCTTTTCTTAACGTCATTTAAAGTAGAAATTTCTTTCGTGCTGTTTGCCGTCATATAAGTTGCATACGGAATCGCATCTTCATTTTTACCATCCATACGAAGTGTGATCTGTTTAATTGTTGTAAGAGGAAGTTTTCTGAAGAAGCATTCGTTCTTATCTTCGTCCGTATAGGTGATTCTGATATCATATGTCGTTGAAGCAGACTTCGGTTTCTCATAATAATAAACCGCATTATCTCCACTCTTTAAAGTAAACATACCATTTACCAGATCATCGCCCCATTCATCAGCTTCTTCCTCATCCGCATCATCGGACGGTGTCTCTCTGATGTAAATCGCTGCGATCTCAGAACCTGTCTGATTTACGATCGTTACTTTTGATGCAGTGGATGTCTTCTCACCCATCACATTCTTCTCAACCGTTTCTTCCATATTTACCAGTTCCGGCGTTGGTGTCGGCGATACTGCTGTTTCTTCTGTCGGGGTCGGTGTAGCCTGAACCACAGAAGTTGTATCATTTTTTTTGCCACATCCTGCTGCCAGAATCGTTACAGCCAGCAGTCCGGCGGCTGCCAGATATTTCTTCCTGATCATATATATTTCCTCCTATTCTAGTCGCGGAATAGGTTACTGTTTACTCCATTCACAGTAACCGGAATAGTCATCTTTTATAACATCTTTTTATAAAATCTTTTAGTTTAATTATACAGAGTATCAAATTCTTGTCAACCAATTGTCTTCGAATTCATACTTTTTTAAAAGTTAGAGATTTTTGACTTTAAATTCTCTTTCGGCCTCTCTTCGCTGATCTTTCTTCGCGATATCCTGTCTCTTATCATATAACTTTTTACCTCGCGCAACACCAATCTCAAGTTTTACAAGGCTGTTTTTAAAATATACTTTTAAAGGTACCAGCGTCAGTCCTTTCTCCTGCAGACTGCCCTCAATCTTATTGATCTCGTGTCTGTGGAGAAGCAGCTTACGGACCCGCATAGGATCTTTATTAAAAATATTTCCTTTTTCATATGGGCTTATATGCATCCCGTAAATATATACTTCTCCCTTTTCCACACGGACAAAAGATTCTTTAATACTACATTTTCCTGCGCGAAGCGATTTTACCTCCGTTCCCGCAAGTGCGATTCCAGCCTCATAGGTATCTTCTATAAAATAATCATGAAAAGCCTTTTTATTATTCGCGATCAATTTCATTCCGGCTTTTTTTGCCATGACAAACACCTCCTTTACTCGTCGCTGTCCGCTTCATTTACAGCCGTTTCCACTACTGAAAAATCCACAGTACGCTTCAGTGCATCCGCATCTGCCACTCTGACAGTGACTTTCTGTCCCAGATAATAAACTTTCTTCGTCAATTCCCCACGAAGCTCATAATTTTCTTCATCAAATTCGTAGTAATCATCCGACAATGTTGTGATGTGTACCAGACCTTCTACTGTATTAGGCAGTTCTACGTAAAATCCATAGGC
>CAVBPN010000148.1:0-4082 GCA_963597235.1 bacterium | reverse complement strand
TCATGGGTGGAGAAAACTCTATGATCACAGACGACGTTCAGACAATGTTATTCGAAGCAGCCTGCTTTGACGGAACAAACATCCGTAAGTCAAGCAAGAGAATCGGACTTCGTACCGATGCATCCGGTAAATTCGAAAAAGGTCTTGATCCGAACAATGCCAAGGCAGCGATCGACCGTGCATGCCAGCTCATGGAAGAACTGGGAGCAGGTGAAGTTGTAGGCGGATGTGTAGATATCTGCAATGAAGTAAGAGAGCCTTCCAGAGTACCGTTCGAGCCGGAACGCATCAATGCACTTCTCGGAACAGACCTTACAAAAGAAGAAATGCTTGCTTATCTTGCAAAAGTAGAACTTACTCTTGATCCGGAAACAAACGAGATCGTAGCGCCTACTTTCCGTCAGGATATCCACTGCATGGCAGACGTTGCAGAGGAAGTCGCAAGATTCTTCGGATATGATAAGATCCCGACTACACTTCCGAATGGCGAAGCTACCACGGGTAAACTTCCATTCAAACTCCGCATCGAGAACGTGGCAAGAGACATCGCAGAATACTGCGGATTCTCAGAGGGAATGACTTACTCCTTCGAAAGCCCGAAGGTATTCGATAAACTTCGTATTCCGGAGGACAGTGATCTACGTAAAGTCATCACGATCAGCAATCCGCTTGGAGAAGACTACAGCATCATGCGTACAACGACTCTGAACGGTATGCTTTCTTCTCTGGCAACAAACTATAACAGAAGAAACAAAGCGGTTCGTCTGTATGAGATCGGCAAAGTATATCTGCCGAAAGAACTTCCACTGACAGAACTTCCGGATGAGAGAACACACTTTACTCTTGGTATGTACGGAGTTGGTGATTTCTTTGATATGAAGGGTGTTGTAGAAGAGTTCTTCGAAAAATCCGGAATGAAGAAGAAAGTCCACTATACACCGGACAGCGACAAATCTTATCTGCATCCGGGCAGACAGGCAAACATCAACTACGAAGGTAAAGTAGTCGGTTACCTCGGAGAAGTTCATCCGATCGTTGCAGATAACTATGGAATCGGTGAGAGAACTTATGTTGCAGTCATCGATATTCAGGATATCCTTGAATTCTGTGGATTCAATCATAAATTCACGGGAATCGCAAAATATCCGGCAGTTACCCGTGATTTAAGTATGGTTGTTCCGAAACATGTTCTTGCAGGACAGATCGAGGACGTTCTGGAGCAGAGAGGCGGCAAGATCCTGGAATCCTATCAGCTCTTTGATATTTATGAGGGAGCGCAGATCAAACCTGGATATAAATCCATGGCTTATTCAGTTGTATTCCGCGATCATGAGAAGACTCTTGAAGAAGCTGAGATCACAGCAGCAATGAAGAAGATCCTGAATGGTCTGACAGCACTTGGAATCGAGCTGAGAAGCTGATGAAACTTTATATTGTGAGACACGGTGAGACTGTGTGGAACAAGCTTCATAAAGTACAGGGTGCGGCAGATATTCCGCTCGCCGAGAAGGGAATCCTTCTTGCAGAAAAAACAGGGGAAGCATTGAAAGGTGTTTCCTTTGATCTCTGCATTACCAGTCCGCTTGTAAGGGCAAGAAAGACTGCCGGGCTGATTCTTGAAAAACAGGCGCATAAAGTACCTGTAAGAGAAGATGCGAGGATTCAGGAAATTAATTTTGGCGTGCTGGAAGGTGTGCTCTGCTTTACAGATGACCATGAATATCTGAATGGCCGGATGAAGGATTTTTTTGAAGAACCGTGGAAATTTGAACGTCCGGCACATGGAGAGAACATTGCCGATATTCTTAAACGGACAAAAGAGTTCTGGGAGGAAATTATCCACGATTCAGCGCTGCAGGAAAAAACGATCCTGATCGCTTCTCATGGATGTGCGGTAAGAGCACTTCTTCAGAATGTCTATAAAGACCCGCAGAATTTCTGGCACGGATGTGTACCTCCGAACTGCAGTGTCAATGTGGTGGAGGTTACAGACGGACAGGCAGTTCTTCTGGAAAATGACAAAGTATATGCATAAACAGACAGGCAGTACCTGAAAAGGGCTGCCTGTCTGTTTAAATATGAAGTTTTTGTGAGAAACGGGTAAAGTACAGAAAACAGCTTGTTCGCAAAAATATGATATGATATCATAAAAACAGGCAAAAATTACTCTGAGGAGGTTGGCTATGAAGAAAAAAATCATGAACGTTGTATTGTTCCTGGCTGTGCTCGCGGCGGCACTGGGAATGACATTCTATGTGGGAAACAACGCAATGAGCGTATTGCTCTATAACTTTATTTTCCTTGGTATCATAGTGATTGTTTATCTTGTCGGACTGTTCGGAGGAATGTTCCGGATGAACCGTCTGTCACAGGCTCTTGGAGATGCGGCGCAGGAACTGGAAGATATGTTCAAAATGCCGGGCAGAGTTGCTCCTGATAAGGTCGAGTCTTTGAACGGGATTTTTCATAATTCCTATCTGGATGCAAGAATGAAGGCATTTACGGATGAAATCACGAAAAGTCATGAAGGTATTGTGGATATTGAGCAGTATATCAATGAAGATGATATGGATCTTCATATCCATAAGAAACTTCTGGAAATGGCACCGGATCTGTTTACCAGTATCGGTATCCTTGGTACCTTTGTAGGTCTGGTCTGGGGTCTTAAAGATTTTCAGCCGTCGAACTATGAGACAATGACCAGTTCGGTTTCTTCACTGGTAGATGGTATTAAGGTTGCGTTCCTTACATCTATTTACGGTATTGCGTTTTCTATCGTTTATACCTCCGGCATGAAGAGTGAGTATTCTGCACTGGCAGAGAATCTGCAGCTTTTCCTGGACAGATTCCATACATATGTGATGCCGAGCGCAGAGACAGAGTCCATGAATCTTCTGGTTGCAAGTCAGAAGAACCAGACGACAGCCATGAACCAGATGGCAGAGCAGTTCTCCGTTAAGATGGCAGACAGTTTTGAAAAAGTCATCACGCCGACATTTAAGAAGATGAATGATTCTCTGGATACGCTTGTTTCTTCTGTGACCAGATGCCAGGAAGACGCTGTAAGAGAAATTCTTGATGCATTCCTGAAAGAAATGAATACATCTTTTGAAGTGCAGTTTGCAGATTTTGGAAAAGCACTTACACAGCTGAAGGATGCACAGACGGATAATACAAATTACACAACGAATCTCTATCAGGCAATGAGCAAACAGCTCAGCGATGCATATGTGGAACATGAGCAGGCAATGAAAAAAATGCTGGAAGAATCTACCGGTCTTCAGAAAGAATATATTACGGTTGCAAACCGCATTCTTCAGGATAACCAGACGATTCAGAAACAGCAGCAGGCAGATTATCAGCATCTTGCAGATTATCTGAAAGAAGCAGAGACTTCTTCCGCTAAATTCTGGGTTGCATGTAACCAGACGATGCAGAAATATGTGGAAGCGGCTGCACAGGGAATGGAACGTGTTTCGGCAGCCGGAAAGGGAAATGCGGATGTTGCTGCAGCCAACCGCCGTGTTGTAGAAGAATTTGATCAGAAACTTCAGGAATTTGCACAGTATCAGAAGCTGTCCTGTAAGACAATGGAACAGGTTCGCCGTCTCCTGACAGATATTTCAGCAGCAGGAAGCAGCGACCGGGTTCAGCTTACAGCAGGTCGCAGCTCTCAGAAAGAATCACTTGAGAAACTTCAGGAAACCATGCAGACACAGAGTGAGATGCAGCAGGAACTTCTCGAGGAAATCTCCAAAAACATCAGAGAACTTTCCAAGGGAGTTCAGAAAGGTAAATTCGGTTTATTTAGATAAGAGGAGAGACAGATGCGCAGAAAGAAAAAATCAGAGAATAACGGATTTAATGTCTGGCGTTCTTATTCCGACATGATGGCGGGTGTCCTTCTGCTCTTTGTGCTGATCATGTGTGTGACTCTTTTTCAGGCCCAGAAAAGTTATAACGAAAGTCTTCAGGAGCGGGATGCGAAGATTGCTCTTCAGGAAGAATATACACAGGAACTTCTGGATAAACAGAATGCACTGGACGAAAAAGATGAGACTCTGCAGAGTCAGGATGCACAG
>CAVBPN010000147.1:0-6782 GCA_963597235.1 bacterium | reverse complement strand
CCATGGTATCGGTTGCACACACCAGAGAATCAATCGTCGGATTTTTTTCGAACAGCTCACAGGCCTTTTCATAACCGGAATCCAGTGTAAAAGATCCCTCTTTCATATATTCCGGCAACAGTTCCAGTTTCTTTTTGCGAAGAGCAGCTTCAACTCCTTTTTTACGTTTCTGTCCAACTGCCTCATCACGTTCTGTCACACCGATATAGGCAAATTTCTTCCCTTTTTCCAGGAGTTTTTCTGTTACCAGAACCGCTGCCCGGTAATCATCCTGATAGACACAGGGATATCCTTCCAGATGCTGACCCAGAAGCACGATCGGTACCTTATAATCTTTCAGCATCTGTTTATGTTTTCGGGTAAACATTGTCGCTATAAAAATCACGCCATCTACCTGTCGCTCCCTGAACAATGACAGATATTTCAGTTCTTCATCCAGGTTATTATTCGTATTTGCAAGAATCATCTGGTAGCCCCTCGCGGTCAGTACATCGCTGATTCCCGCAACTTCCCGGCTGATGGTATCAGAATTGATCTTCGGAAGGATCACACCTACCAGACTGGTCTTTTTTGTACGGAGTGTCTGTGCCTGTGCGGACGGCTGGTAGCCGGTCTCTTCGATTACTTTACGGATAATTTCTCTTTTTTCATCACTGACATAACCATTGTTCAGATATCTCGAAACCGTCGCCCTGGATACTCCCGCAAGCTTCGCAATTTCATTAATGTTCATTTCTTTTTTCCTCTCGTTTCAAAACCAGGTCTGTACCTGTTAAATTCCGTTTTTGCTTAAAAATGCAGGACCTGTCTGGAATCTGCACCTTCTTTTTTGAATTCAGAGTTTACAAATTCAATCTTTTTCGGGGTGATCTTAATCAGATTCATCGGATGTGGCATCTTCTTAAGGGCTTCCAGCGGGATCTTACGAACGGATGCCAGTTCTGTATACTCTTCTGAGAATGGTTCCACAATTGCTGCTATTCCCGTCACCTGCATGCCTTTTAATTTTCCAAAACCTTCATATTTATCAAAAATAGAAAAGCACACGTTTTTATTTTTCTCCAGTGCATAGAATTTCTCACCACCCTCAGAGAAAATCCAGAAAGCATTTTTATGATATACATATTCAACAGGAGTGCAACGAACAAAATCTCCTGCAGCCGTTGCCAGTGCACAGGTATTATTTGCACGAATGTAGGATTCTACTGCCTGTTTCAGTGCTTCCTGCGGCATTTTTGTACTCTGTGCATCTTTTTCTTTCCAGTAGTTTGCCGCTCTCGAATAATCTTCATGAGAAAGGTCAGTATTTTCTGAAATCTCCTCATATTCATCTTTATCCAGGCAAAGCGGAATTCCCGTTTTACTGTTTACATTAATTCCGCCGTACCAGGTTCCGGTCACTTCGAGGATATCCCCCACCTGATAATCCATGGAATATTCATCGTTTTTCTTAACTACTTTAATTTTTGCCATTTCTTATATGCCTCACTTTCATGTAAAAAGTCATGATCTAAATTCAAATCGGACTTTCTCTCATCCTGCTTAATCGCTCTACAATCTGTATTTCTATGTCCTTTATTATAATCTTCCTCTCGCTCACAATGCAATGGTATATGTTATTGTTCACGTGAGATTGGTTTCACACTTGTTTATATTTCCATTTATTTCTCGAACATTTATTCTTATTTCTCTTGTATTTTTCGAACAAACGTTTGTATAATGTAAATATGGCTACACTGATTACAAATGATAATTACACAACACAGACATGTGGAAGACTTTCTTTCATGCGATAAGTATTAAACAACGGGAAAATTATATCTGTCAGAGGAATCTGTTTCCTATCTGGAAACGAAAACATGCCGTGGAATTTAAGTAACCGTATTTTCCATAGAAGAAAAAGACCGAAACAATGCGTTCCGGTCTTCCTTCCTATTATTTAATATTTGTTGCCTATGGAAATTTCGCCTAAACAATGCAAGTAAAACATGGAGATTTCCCCTTTTTTCAACCAGAACGGCTTTAGATTTGACTATAAGAAGCGGCGTGCCGCACAGAATAAAACAGAACTGAATTATATTACTGTTCGGGGATTTCCTTTGAACAATCACATAATTAGCTTTATTCCATACTAGCACGCCGCACTGGATACGTCTACAAAAAGAGTTCGAAATATCTTGACAAAAGCCGCAATTTTTCGACATCGTAGCTTATTTTGTCAGACTACCGGTCGGATATTATCTACGAACAATATCCTTATTTGTCCCTCTTTATTTTACTTCCACAAGTTCAATCTTAAAGTTCAGCTCTTTACCTGCCATTTCATGGTTCGCATCAAATGTGATGGTCTTTTCATCTTTTGCAGTTACTTTGACCGGGAAAGGCTGTCCATACTGATTTGACAGATATACCTGCTGTCCAACTGTCAGATCTTCTGCACCCGGAAGCTGTTCAATCTCAAGTGTAAAGATTGCATCCGGATTCGGCTGTCCGTAAGCTTCTTCCGGCATCAGATGAATTTCTTTGATCTCTCCAACTTTCATGTCAGCAACTGCTGCATCAAAGCCTTTGATCATCTGTCCTGCTCCACAGACAAATTCAAGCGGCTGTCCGCGATCATAAGAAGAATCAAACTGTGTTCCATCGTTGAATGTTCCCTTATAGTGTGTACGGCAGGTCTTACCTACATTCGGTCCGGAGAAAGCCGGTTTCTGTGCACCGCATCCACCGCCACAGCTGCTTCCACAGGATTCCCCTTCCTCATGGTTACCACAAGAATAACCTTCTTCGTGATCTCCACAGGAATGACCCTCTTCATGGTGATGATGGTCACAGGTTGCTCCTGCAGAAACCAGGTCACCATTAAGGTAAGCTTCTACCACATCATCGGTATTTCCATGAGCTCCGGAACATAACTGAATGCCCGCTTCTGCAAGTGCATTCTGCGCGCCACCGCCGATACCTCCGCAGATTAGTACACCAATTCCCTGCTCAGCCAGAAGTCCGGCCAGTGCACCATGTCCTGTACCATTAGAACCGATCACTTCGCTGGAAACAATTTTGTTATCTTCCACTTCATAAACTTTAAAATGCTCTGTTTTTCCAAAATGCTGAAAAACATTTCCGTTATCATATGTTACTGCAATTTTCATGTAAAAATCCTCCAATTCATACTTTACTTATCTGACTAGTATATCTTGTTAAGGGAATAAACGCAAGGGAGGAGTTTTGACATTTTTGTCCGCTCCAGGCACAGCGACAGGAGTTGTTAATTTCTCTTGCCCGTTTTAATAAAACATGCAATGATTATCTTCCGGAAGAACCTTATACTATTTCTGTAACTTTAAAGAATCTTCAGGAAAAGATTCAGCAGCAAATGCTGTATGCTAAAGCTTCTGAATATACTTCTGACTCTGATAAAAATGCCCCGAAATTAGCCATTATTTTTCCGGGCATCGGATATACAGCAGACAAACCTCTTTTATACTACTCAAGCCATCTTGCCAGACATTATGGCTATGAAATTCAGACTGTCTCCTACGGTTCTCTTCCTAAGAATGTCAATGACGACTCCGAAAAGATAAAACAGGCTTTTGATCTTGCCTACGAACAGACTGAGAAAGCTTTACAGGATATTGACTGGACTTCCTACGGCAGTATTCTTTTTATCTCCAAGAGCATTGGTACAGTCATCGCTTCCGCTTATGCTTCCAGACATAATATAAAAGGAAAAAGCATCCTGTTCACACCTTTGACCGACACTTTTTCCTTTGTTCTTCCTGGCAGTATTGCATTTCACGGCACTGCTGATCCATGGACAGAGACAGATGCCATCCGTACACTGGCAGAACAGAAAGAGGTTCCTCTTTTTCTTACACCAGACGCCAATCATTCTCTGGAGACCGGTGATGTGCAGACAGATCTTTCAATTATAAAAGCTACCATGGAACATGTTAACCGCTTTATCGCAACACCGTAAATTATTTTGTATATTCCTGAATCAGAGCGAAAAGGATTTCCACGCTTTTCTCCATTCCTTCTACGCTGATGTGTTCATAAGGACCGTGAAAAGCATGTCCACCTGTTCCGAGATTCGGGCAAGGCAGTCCTTTAAAACTCAGCTGGCATCCATCTGTTCCTCCACGAATCGGAAGGATCAGCGGTGCCACGTCTGCTGCCTCGCAGGCTTTCTTAGCATGATCGATCAGATGCATGTGCTCTTCCACAATTTCTTTCATATTGCGGTACTGGTCGGTAATCTTAAGTGTTACTGTGCCCTCACCCCATTTTTCATTTAAATTCTTTTCAATCAGACGAAGCGTCTTTTTTCTTTCCTCGAATCCATTTTTATCGTGGTCTCTGACAATGTAGTTCAGTTTTGCCTCTCCGACTTCTCCCTGCATACCAATCAGATGATAAAATCCTTCATAGTCTTCCGTTCCCCGCGGTGTCTCCATAGCCGGCAGACAGTTATTGATTTCCATCGCAACCAGACTGGCATTGATCATCGTATCTTTTCCCTCACCCGGATGTACATTGAAGCCTTTGATTTCAAATTCCGCCTTGCAGGCATTGAAATTCTCATACTGAATCTCACCTTCACTGTCACCATCCAGGGTATAAGCATATTCAGCTCCAAACTGCTCCAGGTTGAAATGCTTTGCGCCCATTCCGATTTCTTCATCAGGAGTAAACGCTACACAGATCGTACCATGCGGCAGCTTTTCCGTCTGAATTCTTTCAATCATTGTCAGAATCTCTGCAATTCCTGCTTTATCATCCGCGCCCAGAATCGTTGTGCCGTCCGAAGTGATCAATGTACGTCCTTTTAATCCTGCCAGATGCGGAAATTCCTTCGGACTCAGTACCAGTCCACTTGTTCCAAGCACAAGATCTCCACCGTCATAATTCTCTGTAATCATCGGTTTGATCTCATGATCACAAAAATCAGAGACCGTGTCCATGTGCGCGATAAATCCAAGTGCCGGAACATTTTCCTTCCCTTCCGTCGCCGGAAGTTTCCCATACAGGTAGCACTTGTCATCAAGAACCACCTCTCTCAATCCCAGTCCCTTCATTTCCACTTCCAGTTTCCTCGCCAGATCAAACTGACACACCGAAGACGGAACCGTCTCACTCTCTTCATCACTCGGTGTCCGTACCGTTACATAATTAATGAGTCTTTCCCATGATTTCATAATGTCTGCTCCTTTGTATCCATTTATTTCCTTGTCTGATGCATATCTTTGGATTGTCTTATTCTTTTAAATATTTTATACTGACGTTCCAATTCCATATTCCGGTCTTGATTCCCGGTAACCTCTTCGATAGGTTTTTACATCTGTCCTCCTGCTTCGGATCTGAGCATGCCGCAGTCCCTGGATAGCTGTTTCTGCTTCTCGCTCTGCAAATCTGGCACTTTCTACTCCGGCATTGTCGTCTGTCGGTCGCCCCCTGCTTTTATGACTGATATCCTTGACGGTTCCATCATGAAGATTTTCTTCTGTCAGACCGTCTCTGGTCATCTTGGTGACCTTTTTATCTCTGCCTGTAAATTCTTTCCCGGCTATAAGCCTCTCCTCCCTTCCTCAAGCTACAAAAAAAGACCATCTACGGTTTTACGGTAAATAATCTTTTCATCGTTAATATTTAATTTATATCATTCTATTTTCATAATCTTGTAACTCATGGAAAATGTCATCCACGTATACAACATCATTTTCCATTCTATACAGCATGAAATATCTGTGCTTTTGAAAATTTATTCGATGATAACCCAGACTCTGTAAGCGTGGATTGTCACATATTTTCAGGCTACCAGCAACATGTTTCAGTTTTTCAACAGTATCCTCAAAATCATCCAGTACATTTTTTGCTGCCTGCTTATTTTTCTTAGCAAAAAGCAGATACTGAACAAACTGGTTCAAATCTTCTTCTGCTTCTGCAGTTACAACTACCTTATAATCCATATTTTCCTCTCATATCTGAAATTACATCTTCAGCATTCCGATAATTTCCATTTTCAGAAGATTCTCTGGATTGTTCCAGCCTTTGAAACATCTCATCTTCTGTCATAGATATATAAGGATTATGCACAGTTCTCTTTATTTCAAATGGGAATCCATTATATGCAACTGGATTATTTTCGGCTTCCTCATAATACCTGTCAGCTATATATTCTGCCGATTCTGCCCATAATCCATTTTCTGTTTCCTGCAACGTCTTATATGTTTCGGACTTATAAAATTTCAATGCTGCTTCTTCAAAGCTGATATGAAAATGCTGTTGCAATAATTTTAATACATCCCTAATTTGTATACACACATTCATAGTGATATCTTTTCCATTAAAACTATAAATCATTTCTGGCATAAGAATTCCTCCTTACCAACTGTAAATACTGTAACGCTTTCTCTGTATGAAATGATACCTGATTATTTACTTTATTATATCGTAATCTTTCCACTGCTTCTGATGCTGTCAAAATATTCGCTATATACAACTGAACAGTCTCCATTGTATTATCATCTGCAACTGGACCAATTACCACATCGTAGCCGTGCTGTAATCCACCTTTACTTCTATTTTCTTTAATAAATTCCAGCCACTCTTCACTCAAGGCATCAAATCTTTTCACATTTAATACAGAATTTTCTTCAAATAGATATTCGTATACGAAATATTTCTTCTTTTTTTCTCTTAATGAAAGTCTATATCCCCATTCTTTTGACTGTGATTGTAAAATCGTAGTATAAAAGCCTTTTCCAAAATCTCTTCTATTA
>CAVBPN010000146.1:0-6907 GCA_963597235.1 bacterium | reverse complement strand
TAACAACTTCATTTTCCTGGTTCCTCCTTCATGTATTTTACATAAGCTCTGAATGCAGACGGAATCGCATACTGCTTTTCAGATTGTTTCTTCTCAGCAAAAATAAACGGCAGTTCTCTGTCAGTGTCCAAAGATGCCACCCGAATCAGATAACCGGTCATTCTCCATTCAATATGCGAAAAAATATGCTTCGCGTCTGGAAGTTTCTCAATATAAAGTGGCTCCAGCTGCATGTTCTTCACTTTCTCCAGTGCCTCATCGCGGGTAAGATGCCCTTCAAGATTCGGAAGTTCATATAAACCAGCCAAAAGTCCCTTCTTCGGGCGTTTCTGTATTGCCGTCCGCTCTCCATCCTGGATCACAAGCACCGTTCTGTCCTCTCTTGTCCGCTCCTTCTTCGGTGCTTTTACGGGAAGTTCATCCACTGTCCCATGTCTGAATGCCAGACAGTACCCAGCCACCGGACATACCTCGCAGCGCGCAGGTCCGTTCGGTACGCATACAACTGCGCCAAGCTCCATCAGAGCCTGATTAAAGTCTCCCGGAGTGTCCTTCGGCATTACTTCTTTAAGCTTCTCCTCCACCTGACGGTGTACCGACTGTTTCATAATATCCTGTCTGTCCTCTGTGATTCTGGACAACACCCGCAAAACATTTCCGTCCACCGCCGGTACCGGAATGTGATATGCAATGGATGCGATCGCACCGGCCGTATAGTTCCCGATTCCTTTCAGACCCAGCAGGGCTTCATAAGAAGCCGGAAGTTTTCCACCGTACTCACTGACTACCGTCTGCGCAGCCAGCTGCATATTACGGACACGGTTATAATATCCCAGCCCTTCCCACAGCTTCATCAATTTCTCTTCCTGACATTCTGCCAGTGCCTGTACATCCGGCAGTTCTCCGATAAAACGCAGGAAATATGGCTTCACAGCTTCTACCCGTGTCTGCTGCAGCATAATCTCTGACACCCAGGTATAATAGGCATTATCCTGATCACGCCACGGAAGGATCCGTTTATTCTGTCTGTACCAGTCCGTCAATGGCTGTACAATATCAGCCAGTCCACTTTTATTGTTTATCTGATCATTTTTCATGTTTTTTCCTCAGTATGTTTTAGTATAACATAAATTCCGTCAAAAGCCAGTTGATTTTTTGTATTTTACCATATAAAATGTTGCCGATAGTATTTCTAATATTATTTTCTATTTGAAAGGATTATATTATGGACAGTATTATTTTTGATGTTGACGGAACTCTGTGGGATTCAACCGAAATCGTAGCTGAATCGTGGACTGCTTGCCTTCAGGAAAAAGAGCACATGGATATCACACTCACGGCTGCTCGTCTGATGACTCTTTTCGGCCAGCCATTGGCTGACATTGCACGACAGATTTTCCCTGAATTTCCTGAATCAGAACAGCTGCGCCTGATTGATGGCTGCTGTCAGGCAGAACATGATGCACTTCTTAAAAAATGTGCCCCACTCTATGAAGATCTTGAAAAAATGCTTCAGATCATGTATGAAAAATATCCACTCTATATTGTCAGCAACAGTCAGAGTGGTTATATTGAAGTTTTTCTGAAAACTTCCGGACTTGGTAAGTATTTTAAAGGGCATCTATGCAATGGCGATACCGGTCTGGACAAGGGTTCCAATATCCGCCAGGTTGCCGATACTTATGGACTGAAGGCACCGATCTATGTCGGAGATACTCTTAGTGACTATCATGCCTGCCTGAAAGCCGGTGTTCCATTTATCCTCGCAGAATATGGATTTGGAGAAGTTCCTGCAGCAGATGCACGTATCAGTAAACCAATGGATCTTGTCAACATTACATTATAAAATAGTTCTTATCAAAAGAGCATGGAAGATTTCAACATCCGAATCTCCCATGCTCTTTTATTACTGTTATTTATTTTTTGTACATTTATATTTCAGATAAAGTACCAGCCCTGCGAGGATCACCAGTAAAACAATGATGTATCCGACTTTTGCTGCAAGACTTGTGGTGTAGGAATCAATGAATGTAAAGATTCCAATCAGGATCAGTGCTACTCCGGATCCCAGTGACATTTTTTTCTCATCGTATTTTTCTTTTCGGAGTTTTGTATTTCCGCCTTTCAGAAAAATATCTCCATGACCTGTCAGAAGCATGATTCCAACGATCAGTGCGGCTCCTGCAAGAATAAAATCAAAAGATCTGTCCATTTTTATCTCCTGTAATTATATATTAGTAAAAGCATACGATTGGCACACCATACTGTATGATGCCATACAGAACTGCTGCATTCTCCGGTGGAAGGTTAATACAACCGTGAGAACCATCTGTAAGATAAATATCTCCACCAAACTCATCCCTCCAGGATGCGTCATGGAATCCGATACCACCATCAAACGGCATCCAGTACTGAACTTCCGATTCATACTCATAAGTTCCGTCCGCCTTCATGGTTCCTCTCAGAACATCCGGACTCTTCTTATAGTACAGAGTAAAGATACCTGCATGTGTCTGACGGTCTTCATAGCTCATATTACCGGATACAAAGTCTGATTCAAAAATATCAGAACCATTCTGATAATAGTACATGTGCTGTTCGCTCAGGTCTACTTCAATATAAGTATCACCCAGGTCATTCACACCATAAGCATTCGCTGTCTGTGAATAAATCGGATCTCTGGTCGTCTGTGTACCGGACTGGATTTCCTGGCTGAGCTGTGCTGCTTCCGCTGCCTGGTCAATCTTCCAGCCATATACAGAACTGGATACATATACGGTTCTTCCGCTTGTAGTCTGGAACTCACGCTCGGTGCCAACTGTATCATAAGTTGCGGCAAGCTGTGCTACGTAATCCGCCACATGCTGCTGGAAGGAATTATCATCCCAGACAAGCTGGCCTTTCTCATCAAACTGCAGCCAGTCTTTGATCGTATCTCCATTCAGAGTTGTTGTCTGACTTCCAAATGTATACGTAATACTTGCTCTCGTGTAGTTATTGCATGCTTCCAGTGCAGACTGCAGCTCCGGACTGTCGCTGGTCACATCAGCATTTACATATGCTTCCGGTGTATCGCTGAAATTTACAGAGGTCTGGCCTGCATCTACTGCTGCATCCAGAATCTGATATGCAGCTTTAATATTAAGCTTACTTCCGACTGTTTCCGGCACGATCACAAACTGTCCGTCCTGATATGCAACATATGCATTTTCCGGCTCAACCTGATTCTCTGCCTGCGCGCAACTGAGAGATTTCAGCTGTTCCTGAAGCTGTGTACGATTATATCCGGTATTCTCGGATACTGTATAGCTCTTCTGTTCATACAGACCCTTGATCCACTCATACGGTTTCTGCTGTTTCAGAAGCTGCAGTACTTCTCCAGTAGAAAGGTACTGATAACTGATATCTGCACCTGAAATGGTCTGTGTCTCCTGATTTCTTGCAGACACTTCAATGGAATAATTCTGAAATTTCTGTTTAAAAAGATCTTCCACCTGTGATGCGGTCATCTGCGAACAGTTTACGCCATTGATCCAGGTTCCCTCAAAAAACCTGTCTGCAAAATAATAACTCGCAGCTGCATAAGCACTTCCGCCCAATACAATGACCATCAACAGAATCAGGCCAAAGATCCTTGCACCTTTATGTTTCTTCGGTGCTTCGGAATTCTGATACTCCGGTTTTGCCGATTTACCTTTCTGAGCTTTAGTCTTTTGAGTCTTTTTGGATTTTTTCTTTCCTGACTTCTTCGGATCCGGCATCTCCATATCATCTACCGGAACATATACTACCGGTCCCGGCCTGGCAGATTTATGATGATGTCTTACCGGCTGTAGCTCTTCCTCATATTCCTCAGATTCTTCATACTCATCTTCGTCATCTGACGCTTCTTCGTATGCATCATCTTCATATACTTCTTCCGTGTCAGCTTCCTCATCTATGGATTCATCAGGTATTTCCGCTGACTCTTCTACTGAATCATCATAATCTCCAAGATCATCGAGATCCTCATCTTCCGACTCCGGCGGAGCTATGATCTTGTCCATGGCCGCATTGATCTTGTCTTCAATATCTGTATTTCCGTCCGGTGCCCCTGTATCACCTTCCGGCATACCGCCATTTATTTTCCTGTTACTCATCTAATATACTCCCTGAACATAAACAATAGAATACAAGTATACATTTATTCTAGTTTTTTCCTGTAACGTTTTCATTATAACATACTTCTGTAGTTTTGCACCTTAATTTATAGCTTTTTTATATTCTTTTTCCGGACCGTTTATGTACAGAAAACCTCTGAATCTTTTCGAGACCCAGAGGTTTTTAAAATTTTGATTTTATTATTTCTCAACGAGGAGGCTTTCACCTGTCATGTCTGCCGGCTGTTCCATTCCCATCAGCTGGATCAGGGTCGGGATGATGTCTGCCAGGCATCCGTTCTCTCTCAGAGCGTATTTCGGATCTGCATTTACAAGGATGAATGGAACCGGGTTTGTTGTATGAGCGGTCCATGGTTCTCCTGTTTCATAGTCGATGAGCTGTTCTGCATTTCCGTGGTCAGCACAGATGAACATCTGTCCGTCAACTTCTTTAAGAGCTTCTACTGCTCTTCCAACGCATCCGTCAACTGTCTCGATTGCTTTAACTGCTGCTGCCTGAACGCCGGTATGTCCTACCATATCAGGGTTGGCGAAGTTGATGATGATCACATCATATTTATCAGATTTGATCGCATCTACCAGTTTATCGCAAACTTCCGGTGCGCTCATTTCCGGCTGAAGATCATAAGTAGCAACCTTCGGAGATTTTACAAGGATTCTGTCTTCGCCCTTATTCGGTTCCTCAACACCACCGTTGAAGAAGAATGTAACGTGAGCGTATTTCTCTGTCTCAGCAATACGAACCTGAGTCATATCATGAGCTGCAAGATATTCGCCGAATGTATTCTTAAGAAGAACTTTGTGGAATGCAACCTGTTTATTCTGGATTGTTTCATCATAATCTGTAAAGCATACATAAGTAAGATCCAGTTTCTTAGCTCTCTCGAATCCTTTGAAGTCGTCATCGCAGAATGCTCTTGTGATCTCACGTGCACGGTCAGGACGGAAGTTGAAGAATACTACAGAATCTTTATCCTGGATCTTAGCAACCGGCTGTCCGTCTTTCTCGATAACAGTTGGAAGTACGAACTCATCTGTCTTGTCGTTGTCGTAGGAAGCCTGAACTGCTGCAGCTGCGTCTGTGCCCTTAACGCCTTCGCCTTCTGTCAGTGCTTTATAAGCAAGCTCTACACGATCCCAACGGTTATCTCTGTCCATTGCATAATAACGTCCGGAAACAACGCTGATCTCACCAACACCGATTTTTTTCATCTTAGCTTCAAGCTGTTCGATGAATTCTTTACCGGATGCCGGCGGTGTGTCACGTCCGTCAAGGAAGCAGTGTACATAAACTTTCTTAAGACCCTCTCTCTTAGCCATCTCAAGCAGTGCATAGAGGTGTGTGTTGTGGCTGTGTACACCACCATCAGAAAGAAGTCCCATAAAGTGGATCGCGGAATCATTTTCTTTAGCATTTTTCATTGCTGTAAGAAGTGCTTCATTCTTGAAGAAATCACCATCGTTGATTTCTTTTGTGATTCTGGTCAGTTCCTGATATACGATGCGGCCTGCACCCATGTTCATATGACCAACTTCGGAGTTACCCATCTGTCCGTCCGGAAGACCTACTGCCAGTCCGCTGGCATTTCCTTTAACAAATGGATATTCTGCCATTAATTTATCCATAACAGGAGTTTTTGCTTCATAAATTGCATTTCCCTCATGTTTGTCGTTCAGTCCATAACCATCCAGGATCATTAATACGGTTGGTTTCTTGCTCATAATGTTCTCCTTTTATTGTATATTTTTTCTGCATTTTACAGCAGCATTTACTTGTATCATTTCCTATTATATAGTACCAAAAATTTAGAATTTTTCAAGGATTTTATCGGAAAAGCTTAAGGGAAGAACTGATAATTTATCCTTTGTATCCATCTGGAGCTGTTCGAGCCAGCCACCACAGATTGCAACCAGTAATTCCTGCATCATTCCGTGAGATTCCGGAGCAAATTTTTCTATACGCTTCACCATTGCAGCAAGGCTTTTCAGTCCTCCGGACTGCACTTCACTTAAGTTCTCATACCCGGATGCCTGCAGTGTCGCAAAAAGATCCTCGATCAGAACTTTTTTCTGCTCCATATCCATACCATCGATCCATTTATGCAGGATTTCGATAAACCGAAGTGCATTTTTATTCAGGCTTTCTCTGCGAATCAGAGACGGTCCCTGCACTTCCCACGAAAATCCATCATGCTGAAGCAGCCCTTTACTGGAACTTGCAACGATGATCGGCTCTTTTTCATGTTCGAGCAATGTACCGATGATTGAATACTCCGGAATGATACGGATGATCTTATCCTTCATTGCTTTTGTCTCCGGCAATTCCTGAAATTCTTTCGAAAAACCGGGACCGTCATTCGAATAGATCTCCAGAATTTTATCATGGGCATCTTTACACATCACGGCACCATAAATCGCAAGATTTCCACCCTTTGAGTGTCCGCCGACTCTCAGCATTCCGGAAGTATTTTCTGAAACTCTCTGCATATATTCTACAGCACACTCCTGCGCCGGTACAACACCTGTACTCAGGTTGAAATCTTCTTTCCATCCAATAATGGTATCATCCGTTCCCCTGAAAGAAACATAGGAAGTTCCATCTTCCAGTACGATCTCCACTGCCGCAAACTGCTGTTCCGCCTCTGTCACGATCTCATTGACATAGTTCCGCACTACACAATTGCCAAATCGGGCCGTCTTCACCATTTCAATCATCATAAACGGAGCCAGGCGGATAAATGATTTAT
>CAVBPN010000145.1:0-6128 GCA_963597235.1 bacterium | reverse complement strand
ATATTATATTGGGTTTGTAAAGAAAATATACAAAGAATGAATTATATATGGAGGGTTAATCATGGAAAACAAAATGTTTTGCTTTCAGTGTCAGGAAACAGCAGGATGCAGTGGATGTACCGTATCAGGGGTATGTGGTAAGAAACCGGATGTAGCTGCGATGCAGGATCTTCTTGTTTATGTAACAAAAGGCTTGAGCGCGGTGACTACGAAGTTTCGCTCTGAGGGAAAAGAAATCGAGGACTATGTAAATGAGATGATCATTGTGAATCTGTTTACGACGATTACCAATGCAAATTTTGATAAAGATTCTATTATCGATTGTATTAAAAATACATTGGAGAAAAAAGAAGAACTTCTTCAGAAAGTGACAGAGCGTGAGGCACTTCCGGAGGCAGCACTCTGGAATGGACGAGAAGAAGAGTTTGAAGAAAAAGCTTCCCATGTGGGAATTCTTTCTACAGAGAACGAAGATATCCGAAGCCTTCGCGAACTGATCACCTACGGGCTGAAAGGACTTGCCGCTTATGCGAAACATGCAGCGGCACTTGCACATACGGATGTGGAGATCGACGCATTTCTGCAGAAAGCACTTGCGGCGACTCTGGATGATTCCCTGAGTGCAGATGAACTGACTGCACTGACTCTGGAGACAGGAAGTTATGGCGTAAAAGTAATGGAACTTCTGGATAAAGCGAACACAGCGGCTTATGGAAATCCGGAGATTACAAAAGTCAACATCGGAGTTGGAAAGAATCCCGGAATCCTTGTTTCCGGGCATGACCTTCGTGATCTGGAAATGCTTCTGGAACAGACACAGGGGACTGGCGTGGATGTCTACACACATTCCGAGATGCTTCCGGCACATTACTATCCGGCATTTAAGAAATATCCGAACTTTATCGGAAATTACGGAAATGCATGGTGGAAGCAGAAAGAAGAGTTTGAGAGCTTCTACGGTCCAATCCTGATGACAACAAACTGTATCGTGCCGCCAAAAGACAGCTACAAGAACCGCATGTACACGACCGGAGCTGCTTCTTATCCGGGATGCACCCATATTCCGGGTGGTGTCGGAGAAGAAAAAGATTTCTCCCTGATCATTGAGCAGGCAAAGAAATGCCAGGCACCGGAAGAAATTGAGCATGGTGAGATCGTAGGAGGATTTGCACATGCACAGGTGCTTGCCCTTGCGGACAAGATTGTCGAGGCAGTCAAATCCGGAGCGATTCGTAAATTTGTCGTTATGGCGGGATGTGACGGACGTGCAAAATCCAGAAACTATTACACCGATTTTGCAAAGGGGCTGCCGAAAGATACGGTGATCCTGACTGCCGGCTGTGCAAAATATAAATACAATAAGCTGGACCTTGGGGATATCGGTGGAATCCCGAGAGTTTTGGATGCAGGACAGTGTAACGATTCCTATTCCCTGGCAGTGATCGCGTTGAAATTAAAAGAAATCTTTGAGCTGAATGACATCAATGAACTTCCAATCGTGTACAACATCGCGTGGTATGAGCAGAAAGCCGTGATCGTGCTTCTGGCACTTCTTTCCCTTGGTGTGAAGAATATTCACCTGGGACCGACACTGCCGGCATTCCTTTCTCCGAATGTGGCGAAGATTCTGGTGGAGAACTTCGGAATCAGCGGAATCGGGACAGTGGAGGAAGATCTTGAGAATCTGATTGGATAAAGACAGGCGGTAATGTAGGGCGGTTTGCGGCGGGAAAAATTTTATAGCAAATAACGATGTTATGCTTGACTAACCGCACCTGTATATGATTAAATCAACAGGAATCAATCATATATCTATTATATGAGGGAGTAGTGGCGCATAGCGTGGCAAGTCAACATCCTGACCGCTGGTCTGGCTTGTCTTAAATAACGAGACTCATGTATGGCAAAGTTACTGTGAAAGTAACATTCTGTTTGCTGTACATAGAGTCTCGTTTTTGTATGTATGGAGTAAAAAGCCACACAAACCTAAATAAAAACAGGAGGAGACAAAATGAAAGATGCATTTATGATGTCCCGGGAAGAACTCCTTGCCAAAACCGGCACAGACAGTGAAAAAGGTCTGAATCCGGAGCAGGTCGAGAAATCCCGCAGCACCTACGGAACAAACTCTTTTGTCCGTCAGAGTCATGAATCTCTGGCAAAAAGAATCTGGGATGCATCCACAGAGCCGATGCTGGTCATGCTGATCTTTGCAGCGATCATTACGCTGGTGGTCAACATTACCAGATATTTTACCGGTGGAGAGTACAATTTCCTGGAGTGTGTCGGAATCTTTGCCGCGATCGCACTGTCTGTTGTGATCACGATCATCACAGAAGGAAAGAGTGCCAAAGCATTTGAAGCATTAAATAAAATCAATGAGGATACACTGATAAAGGTCATTCGCAACGGAGAACCGCAGCTGATCACTCAGAAGGAGATCGTAGTCGGCGACATTGTTATGATCGAGACCGGAGACAAGATCGTTGCAGACGGACGACTTCTGTCGGGACATGATCTGTCCGTAGATGAATCTGCACTGACAGGAGAAAGTCTTCCGGTAAAAAAAAATGCAGAATTTGTCTGTCAGAGCGGAACACCGGTTGCAGAGCGTGCAAATATGCTGTATTCCGGATGTTTTGTTTCCGGTGGAAATGGTCAGATGCTGGTTACAGGTGTTGGTAATGATACCGAGTTCGGTCAGATTGCACAGGAACTTTCTTCTATCGAAAAAACAACAACTCCGCTTCAGGAGAAGCTGGATAAACTGGGAAAACAGATTACAGTTCTCGGTGCATCCGCAGCAGCGATCGTTTTTGCAATTGAGGTCATTCAGTTTGTGATGAACGGACAGCTTAATCTGGATACGGTATCTGATGCATTTATCACAAGTATCGTCCTGATCGTAGCGGCAGTTCCGGAAGGACTTCCGACGATCGTAGCGGTTTCTCTGGCACTGAATATCATTAAAATGTCAGGAGAAAATGCACTGGTCAAAAAGATGATCGCCTGTGAGACGATCGGCTGTGTCAATATTATCTGTTCTGACAAGACCGGTACACTGACGGAAAATAAGATGACCGTTCAGAAAATCTATACTGGCGGGGAACTGATCGAGCCGGAGCGGTTAAAAGATGAGATACTTCTTAAAAACTACTGCATCAACAGTAATGCGAATATTTCCATGGAAGACGGAAACTGGTCATTCATTGGAAATCCGACGGAAGGTTCTCTGCTTGCAGCTGCTTCAAAAGCCGGCGTGGATTATCAGAAACTCCGTCATGAAGCTGATGTTGTCCGGGTATTCCCGTTCTCTTCACAGAACAAGGATATGAGCACGATCGTCCGTGAAAACGGTAAAGAGATCCTTTATGTGAAAGGAAATCCGGAGAAGATCCTTTCGCTCTGTGCCGGAGTTTCGGAAGCAGAAAAAGAAGAGAATTTCCGTCTGATGGAAGAGTTCCAGAGCAAAGCAGGCCGTCTGCTTGCTTTTGCACACAAAGAACTGACTGACCCTTACAATGATGAAGCACAGGAAGAATTGGAACAGGATCTGATCTATGATGGATTCGTTGTGATCTCTGACCCGTTGAGCCCGGATGTATATGAATCCATCCGAAACTGCCGCAGTGCAGGAATCGAAGTAAAAATGCTGACCGGAGACAATATCCGTACAGCGAGAGCAATTGCCAACGAGCTGCATATGCTGGATGATGGCCACATTGCGGTAGAAGCATCTGACATTGAGAAGATGACAGATGAAGAGCTGAAAGAGGCTCTGAAAAAGATTCAGGTAATTGCAAGAAGTACCCCGCTTGTCAAGATGAGAGTCGTAAAACTCCTCAAAGAAGAGGGAAATGTTGTTGCTGTTACCGGCGACGGAATCAACGATGCACCGGCGATCAAACATGCCGATGTCGGTATTGCCATGGGTATTGCAGGAACGGATGTTACGAAAGAAGCCAGTGATATGGTACTTCTGGATGACTCTTTCTCTACAATTATTAAGGCGGTACAGTGGGGACGTGGAATCTATGAAAACTTTAAACGTTTTATCCAGTTCCAGCTGACTGTTAATGTTTCTTCTGTAGTCGTTGTTATCTGTTCGATCCTTGCAGGATTCAGTGCACCGTTTACTGCACTCGAACTTCTGTGGATCAACATTATCATGGATGGACCGCCGGCGCTGACCCTTGGTCTGGAACCGATACGTCCGGATCTTCTGAAACACAAACCGACAAAGAGAAATGAAAACATCATTTCAAAGAAAATGCTGCTTCGTATTTTTGTAAATGGTATCTTTATTTCCGTGATCTTTATGATCCAGCATTTCAAAAACTTCCTTGGCGCAGCACCGGAGGAAGAAGCAACCGTATTGTTTACATTGTTTGTACTGTTCCAGTTATTCAACGCATTCAACTGTCGTGAGCTGGATGATACACCAATGTTTAAGAATCTGCTGAAAAACAAACTGATGCTTGGTGTCTTCCTTCTGGTACTGATCCTGCAGGGAATCATCACACAGTTTGGTGCGGCGGTATTTGAAACAGTTCCGCTTTCCGCAGGAATGTGGGGCAAGATGCTTCTGACAGCTTTCACAGTCATTATTCTGAATGAGGGCATCAAGGCAGTAAAGAGACTGGTTGGACAGAAATAAAGTGTACTGAGTGGTTGTGAATGGTAACACAGTTTGAGACAGATTATTTGGAGGGAGATGTGTATGATCACTTTTCTGGCATCACTTTTTATTAAAGACAGCAGGAATTACAAGGCACCGGCAGTGCGACAGGCATACGGCATACTAAGCGGGGCTGTCGGAATCGGACTGAATATCCTGTTGTTTATAGGAAAATGGTTGGCAGGTACGATCAGTGGATCCATTGCGATCACTGCGGACGCATTTAACAACCTTTCGGATGCCGGATCGTCGATCATCACATTGATCGGGTTCCGCCTTTCCGGGCAGGAACCGGACCAGGAGCATCCGTTCGGGCATGGAAGGATGGAATATATTTCCGGCCTTCTTGTATCGGTGGCAATCCTGGTCATGGGATTTGAGCTGATCTGGTCATCGTTTGGGAAACTGAGAAATCCGGAACCGATCGAGAGCAGCGCACTGGTATTTGGAATTCTGACCGCATCGATTCTTGTAAAGGTATATATGTTTTTTTACAATCATTCGCTGAGTAAGAAGCTGGAAAGTGCAGCGATGAAGGCAACATCAGTGGACAGTTTAAGTGATACGGTTGCAACAACGCTGGTTCTGATCGCAACGCTGATCAGTAAGTATACCGGACTGATCCTGGACGGATGGTTTGGTATTCTGGTTGGGCTGTTTATCGTTTATACGGGTGGTTCGACGCTGAAGGAAACAATCGATCTGCTTCTGGGGCAGCCGCCAAAGCAGGAATTTATTGATGAGATTAAAGAGATCGTTTTGGGGCATTCGCTGGTATATGGTGTACATGATCTGATCGTGCATGATTATGGACCGGGACGAAGAATGATATCACTCCATGCAGAAGTCGCCGTGGATGGAAACATTCAGGATATTCATGAGCAGATCGATCATATTGAGCATGAGCTGCAGGAAAAGCTGCAGTGTTCGGCAACAATCCATATGGACCCGATCGTGACCGATGATAAAGAAGTTCTGGAGATGAAGGCGAAAGTAGAGGAGATGGTGCATTTTCTGGATGAATCATTCAGTATGCATGATTTCCGTATGGTGAAGGGACCGACAAGAACGAATCTGATCTTTGATGTTGAGGTTCCGGGGAAGAGTTCATTTATGGATAATGAAATTATGAACTGGCTGAAAGAACGGATTCATGAATTACCGGGAAGTAAGTATTTTGCTGTCATTCAGATCGATCATGAATACTATTAAAAATACTGATGACTGTACAAAAAGTTTTAGTTTGACAGAACATATAGATTTGGTATAATAAATAAATCGAGGCAACATTCAGTGCGTTGAACGGCAAATCGCACCTTTAAAGGAAATAGCAGAGAACTTCGAAGAAGAAGTATCTGCTGTTTCCTTTTTTCCTTTATTGGAATGTTCCAATAAAGGAAAAAATCTGAGTGCCCGGTAAAAAAAGGAAAGAGAGGAAAGAGTATGGACA
>CAVBPN010000144.1:12723-13549 GCA_963597235.1 bacterium | reverse complement strand
CAATAGAGGGGACAGGGTTATCTGTGAAGTTCGTGTGAACATTTGAAATATCCGAACCCATTCATTGCTTCCGGACACAAAAAATGTCTACCGCTTTTTCTGCGGTAGACATATAGTAGACAAAACGTCTGTTTTCGGAGCTGGCAGAGCCTGCAAATCCGCATAAAATAAGATTTTAATACTCCAGTGTCTCCATATACTTCATATATCTGACAACCATCAGCGCAATCTTAAATGTGATGGCATCCTCGAATACTCTCAGGTCCAGTCCTGTGCTCTTCTGGAGTTTGTCAAGACGGTATACCAGAGTATTTCTGTGGATGTACAGCTGTCTGGATGTCTCGGATACATTCAGGCTGTTCTCGAAGAATTTATCAATGGTGACAAGTGTCTCCTCATCAAAATCATCCGGTGACTTGTTATCAAAGATCTCACGGATGAACATCTTGCACAGCGGAATAGGCAGCTGATAGATCAGTCGTCCGATTCCCAGTGAACTGTATGCGATCACTTCCTTATCGCCAAAGAAGATCTTGCCTACATCAAGTGCCATACGCGCTTCCTTATAGGAACGCGAAACTTCCTTCAGCTCATTGACGATAGTACCATATGCCATATGGACATCCTCGCCATCCTTGTTCAGGTCAAGGGTATCCAGGATCGTATGAGCCAGTTTATCCATCTCAGGATATCCCTCTCCGTCCTCCAGTTCCTTGACAATAATAATGCTCTTCTCATCTACAGCAGTGATGAAATCTCTGCTCTTTCCGCCGAAAAGGCTCTTTACGCTCTCCACTGAGCTGTGATCCTTCTCCTGGTTCAGTTC
>CAVBPN010000144.1:10666-12713 GCA_963597235.1 bacterium | reverse complement strand
CAGATTGTCAAGCAACAGGTTCTTAACGAAATTGTCCTTGTCAAAACGCTCCTTATACGCTACGATCAGATTCTGGATCTGAAAAGCAGCGAGCTTCCCTACCATATAAGTATCCTCGTCGTCCCCATGGGCCACAAGAACATACTCTAACTGATAATCATCACAGACCTTAAAGTACTGAAATCCCTTGACAAGCTGGCTGTCCGCCTGGGATTCTACAAAAGCCTGGATATCTGCTGGCTGAATTTCAAAATCAGAAAAGGTAGATGCCAGTACCTTGCCGTCTGTGTCAATGACACAAAATTCCGTTCTCGATATTTCTTTAAGTCCCTCGAGCGTATTCTGTAACACCTGATTCGATATCATTCCATTCAATCCCTTCTCACTTATGTGTATGCTTATCTTCTGTCTTTCCCTCTCTATCTATGGCTATTTTAATACAAAATCACCAAAAATAAAAGAGGAAAACAGAAAAAACTTACAAATTTTTGTTGAAATCAGCCTAATTTTTCTCTATAAAACCTTCCCCATGAACTTCTCTTGCATCGGAAACGATCACAAAAGCATTAGGATCCACATCATCTACCAGCTCTTTCAGCTTCACGATCTCTTTTTTATTTACAACGCAGAAAATGATGGTTTTCTCCTGGCCGGAGTACATACCCTTGCCGCAGATCCCCGTCGCACCACGGTCCAGATCCTCCATAATGACCTTTGCCACCTCATCCGGCTTCTCCGTAATAATAAATGTCTGTTTGGAGAACTTTAAGCCCTCGATCAGACTGTCGGACACCTTTGTTACCAGATATACAGCGATAATCGCATAAAGCGCACGCTGGATTCCAAACACATACATACCTACAATAACAACAAGGCCATCAACAAACTGCATGATCTGGGCAATGGAATAATGGCGGAAATATTTCTGGATCAGTGCTGCCATCATATCAGTTCCGCCGGTTGTTCCCTGCCCAAGAAAAACCATTCCAATACCAATCCCCTGGATCACACCTCCATATACAGCAGCCAGAAGAAGATCATCTCCTGCAATGTTCCATACCGGCTGAAGGGCAAGCCAGGTGGAAAGTGAGATCTCACCGATCAGAGCTTTTTTTACAAAAGAAAATCCTCTTATCTTACATCCCAGAATAAACAGCGGAATATTCAGGGTGATATTGGTGATCCACAGAGGAATTCCCCCATTTACATTTCCTCCTGTCCAGCGTTTCACCAGGATTGCAATACCGGAAAATCCACCGGTTACAAGCCTTGTTGCATCAAACACCGAATTGATCGCCAGAGCCATAAGACCTGTTCCCACTATGATCAGAAGATAATCCAGATACCATTTCTTTTTTGTCACAAGATTCATAAACTGCTCCTTTCATTTTTACAGTGACCGGAGAATTCCCTGTCACTGTATCATCATATGACAACTGCATCAGTTTCCCGTACTGACGTGTCATAAAAAGAACGGGACCGTACACTATACTGCGTCCGTTCCCGTTCTCAATACTATTTATCTGTCTTCTTATTTATAAAGTGGACAAACTCATAGCTTTCCATTATCTGAAAGTATTTTACGATTCTCGGATAAAGCGGTTCTGCCTTATCCCCGAAATGCTCTCTCACCAGCAGGGCAATGTCCTGCACAGTTTTTGTTCCATCAATCTCAGGCCAAATGAAAGTTCCCATTTCATCAAGATGAACCTTGGAAAACCTTGGCTTGCCAAAAACCTTCTGCGCGATGGTATGAAACATACCCTTATTCTCTATCTCAAGAATGATCCGCTGCTTCAGGTCCCGGTGCCACCGGATCGACTGGCTTGTTTCCGGGATCAGATCAAGATAGTTGATATCCTGTTTCTTATCCTTTTTGTTTTTTCTCATCAGGCTTTCTTCTTTCTCCAGATAGAGAATTTAAGCAGTGACAGGATCATGATGATCATCAGTACAACGCCGCCGATATTTCCGAAATTTACAACACCGGATATATCAATGCTGATACCAAATACTGCAAAAATCGCGAGGAGAATACCAACAAGAC
>CAVBPN010000144.1:10145-10656 GCA_963597235.1 bacterium | reverse complement strand
GCACAGTACAGGGTACCATCTGTAGCCTGCGCTGTCTTAGTTTTCTCGTCAACATCTTTTCTGCGATCAAGTAATCCACGAACAATACCACCGATCATGATCGTAGCGTTCAGGTAGATTGGAAGATAAAGACCGATAGCGAAAGGCATTACCGGGATACGAAGGATCTCAAGGCAGATTGCAAGGAATACACCGATGAATACAAGACCCCATGGAAGGTTCCCACCCATGATTCCTTCAACGATCATCTTCATAAGCTGCGCCTGCGGAGCAGGGATCTCTGCTGTACCATATCCCCATGCTGCATCAAGAAGATACAGAACACCACCGATTGCAAGACCTGAAACAACAACACCGAGCATCTCACCCATCTGCTGTTTCTTAGGTGTAGCCCCAAGAAGGTATCCTGTCTTAAGGTCCTGAGAAGTATCACCAGCGATTGCTGCGATGATACAGATAACAGAACCAACAGCGATCGCTGCTGTCATTCCGTCAATACCAGTTTTACCGG
>CAVBPN010000144.1:0-10112 GCA_963597235.1 bacterium | reverse complement strand
CGGAAACCGGGTTATTGGAGCTTCCTACAAGTCCTACCATACGGGCGGATACTGTTGCAAAGAAGAATCCAAAGATTACGATGATAAATGCACCAAGAAGAGTTACTGGGATAGCCGGAACGATCCAGATGATAAATACCATTGCAAGGACACCAAGAAGGATGAACTGCATCGGAAGATCCTGTGCTGTTCTCTCTGTGCTTGTGCTCTTGCTTCCCTTCATACTCTTCATAGAGTCACGGAAGGTTGTAACGATCAGCGGCAGGGATTTGATCAGGGAAATGATACCACCTGTTGCAATGGCACCTGCGCCGATGTATTTAACATAAGCAGACCAGATTGCTGCTGCTCCGCCGTCTGCGTAAAGCTGTGCAATAGTTACTCCTTCTGCTGCCGGGTACATCCATGTGTCAGGTCCGAACAGACAGATCATCGGAATGATGACCATCCATCCCATAAGGGAACCAACAAACATGTAAGATGCGATCTTCGGTCCTACGATATAACCAACACCAAGAAGTGCTGGGTAAACCTCCATACCGATCTCACCCTTGAAGGATTTAAATGCTGCTGCAACGTCTGCCGGAAGCAGCTTCAGTCCGTCAACAACGAATTTGAAGATGGCTGCAAGTCCCATACCGGAGAATACTGTGGAAGCGTTGGCTCCACCTTCCTCACCTGCAAGAAGAACATCTGCGCAGGCAGTTCCTTCCGGATAGAGAAGAGTTGCGTGCTCTTTAACAATGAGGGCATTACGAAGGGGTACCATGAAAAGTACACCAAGGATACCACCGCAAAGTGCGATCAGAGTGATCTCAACCAGACTTGGTTTATCACACAGACCTTCTTCTGCCCATAAAAAAAGAGCAGGCATTGTGAAAATAGCACCTGCTGCAAGTGATTCACCGGCGGAACCGATCGTCTGTACCAGGTTGCTCTCCAGAATGGAGTTTTTCTTCATGATAACACGGATAACACCCATAGAAATAACTGCTGCCGGAATAGATGCAGAAACAGTCATACCGACACGAAGTCCGAGGTATGCATTTGCAGCACCGAATACGATAGCAAGGATGACACCCATGATCACCGATGTCACCGTCATTTCTGCTGTAACTTTTTCAGCAGGAATATACGGTTTAAACTCTTTGTTGTCGTTCATTGATTTCCTCTCCCTTGTTTTTATTGGTCTATGAACCTCAGACTATTATAACCGACTCCGTGTGGATTATCAAGGGTGAGTTTATGAATTTTTTATATTTTCATTCGTTTTATTTAACACTTTTTGGAAATATTGCACATTTCTGTCTCTTATCCATCGAGTTCCAATTGTTTTGTCAGATATCGGCCGACAATTTTCGAAAAGTTCGCAATATCCCGGATGTACGCAAAATCCTTGCCAAAGATTTTTTTCTCTGTCGCCAGATCCTTTTCTTCTCCCGCAAACACGCCCAGTACACTGACCTCCTGACTGCGAAGACACCGTACCTCTGTCGCTGTGTCTGAAATCGCGTTCTTTCCCTGATACGGTTCCGGATTTCTGGCATTCGGCCGGTTTATGATCACATCATACGGACGACCGTCACTTAAGATGATCATGATCTTCTTTTCTTCTTCACGCTGAAGCAGATCATATCCCGCTGTTCTGATGGCAAGTCCGTCACGGTTGTTGGAGGATGTCACATAATTAAAAATATTGTCATTTTCCGCCCGCGGATCATCGTACCTGCGAAAACGGTGCATGATCGTATAATCCCAGAATGTGCAGAAACTCATCACGCGATGAGGTATTTCGACATTACTCAGTGCTTCGCTGATAATGTAGGCCTGCAGTGCCACTTCCCCTTGCCGCCGCATCTGGGATCCACTCGCATCGATCAGAACATCTACAACAAAATCCGATGCTTCGCCTTTCAGCTCCTGCTGAAACAGTTTTGCATCATTTGTCCGTCCGATCCGCCACAGTCTGGACGGCACGATCATTCCTCTGTCCGAGAGCACCATCTGTGTCTCACTTCGAAGAACCAGTGACTTTCGCAGAGTCTCCGTCAGAACTGCAATATTGTGCTTGACGATCCGGTGTTTGTCATGATACAGCCAGACATTTTTATTTCTCAATCGTTTTGCATACTCATACTGATAATTTCTTTTTGCCGGATTTTTGAGGATTCCCTCTGTAAAATACAGGCTGCAGTCGCTGTGCACGCCTCTGCACATCTGATAATTAATCTTCTTTTCTTCGGCTTCACTCAGATACGTTCTGCCGAAATTCAGTTCCACGTAAGTATAGGCCTTTTCCAGCATCTCCGGTGTGACGACTTTAACTGCACGTTTCTTCTGACGTTTCTCTTCCATTTCTTCGGTGACTGCAGAATTCTCCAGACCGGAAGCTGAATTCGTCAGCTGCTCGACATAACTTTCCAGAGCTTCTTCATACATTTCCTCTGATAGAAAATCTTCCCATGAATACTCCGCAAGATCTTCCATTGTCACAGAAAGGACCTGCTCCAGGTTACCATGCCGAACAGGAAATTCCGGATCGATCAGAAGATTATAAAGCTCATCGATCACCCGGATCAGTTCCATCGTATCCTGACTCTCTCCTGCCCGTTCGATCAGATCCATAAACGGCTGCAATTTCCGCTCTGCATGGTAGTCCCCTCCATTCAGCCTCCGGCGGAGAACTGCAAGTTTAAATCTTCCTGCAATATCTCCCTGCGATGGCATTTTTTCAAATTCCTGATCCAGGATATCCTCTATACACTTCTTCTGCATATCACGGATTCCCGGACGTTCTTCGCAGATTTTGTCCCCAATAGCTTCTTCGATACAGAGCTGTGCCACAAAGGTCAGCTCGTTCTCTCCTGCCTGAAGGAATATTTTTTTAACCAGATAAAGCCCGAGCATATCCTTATCATAATATCTGGCAAGTGCGCCCTGTTTGATTCCGTCATACAGGGCAATTGCCTTTGATCTGAGAAAAAGTGATACGTCAGGCTTCATATCCAGTTTATAATCGCCGCTCACTGTCCACAACAGATTGCGGATCCTGTTTTCCAGTTCCAGACGATAATCGTCAATCTCAACCGGCTCTGCATTATGCTTCATATACATCATCCCTGGTCCAATCCGATGGAATTCTGGTGCTCACGACATCTTCTACGATTTCTTTTTCAAATACATCGAATGTCTTATTAACGATACCCATACGAACAGCTTTCGCCGGAGCAAGACCGACATCTACAATTTTCATTGCAGCAAGCAGACCTCGAAGATCCAGTGCCTTTGTTGAGATCTCACTGTTCAGTGCCTTCAGCTGCAGATCCAGAAACAGCCCTGTAAACTGCTCGATCGCATGTTCCTTTGCCTTCGGAAACATCTGATGAAAGATAAATCCCAGTGTTTCTTCTGTCTGGGCCGGCATATCGATCACAAGGAATCTGGATACCAGTGCCTCGTTTAATTCCTTCGTACCGGCATAGCCATAGTTCATCGTACCGATAAATCTTGACGCCGGATGAAGGTCAATCTTATCATACCCCGGAACATCAATGGAACGGCGGTAATCCAGCGTCGCATGGAGAACAGACACTGCATCATTCTTCGCCATGTTGATCTCATCAAGAACACCAAAGCCGCCATACTCCGCACAGCGGTAAATACTTCCCTTACGAAGCTTTACTTCGTTATCTTCAAACGTATCCGTTCCGATCAGATCGCCGCTGTTTGTATTAACATGAAACGAAATATTATAGGACGGACGGTTAAAAATGTATGCAAGATTCTCTGCCAGAATATTCTTACCGGTTGCTTTCGGACCGGTAAGAAGCAGATTCTGCCCCTGAAGGATACCTGCAACAGCCATTTCCAGAATGTCTTTTCCATAAAATGGAATTGACGGTTTTATGATTCGGTTCTTTACCTCATCGGAAACAGGATATTTCTCCCTGAATTCTATAATTTTGTCTATGAAAGAGGAGCAGACGCCCTGCTCCTCCAGAAATTTTAATTCTTCCACTTATTACTCCCTTAAAGATCACACTTCAAAAATCAGATCACCATAAGAAGGCATCGGCCACATTTCCTTGTCGACCAGCATTTCCAGCTTGTCAACCGGTGTACGCAGTTCTTCCATTGCTTTTGTCACAACGTCCTTGCAGTATACTGCGCGCTCTCTTCCCTCCGGAATCTGTGGAACCTTTGCCACCACTTCAGAAAGCTTCTTCATCGCTTCGCTTGTTTCTTTCAGCAGTACGGAGCATTTCTCAAGAAGTTCTGTCTGTACACTTACATCGATCGGACCGGCTGCCTTCACCGTATTAATGGAATCAGCCAGTACAGTTGTATATTTGATCACGGCCGGGATGATCTGTTTTGTTGCAATGTCGATCATAGTCTTTGCTTCGATATTGACTGCTTTTGCATAGATCTCATACTGGATCTCTGCACGGGATTCCAGTTCAGTTCTGGTAAATACATGGAATTCCTCGAACAGTTTTACAGCCTTCTCTGTGGTAAGTGCCGGAATTGCATCCACCATAGTCGGCAGGTTCGGAAGCCCACGGCGGGCAGCTTCTTCTGCCCATTCCGGTGCATAACCGTTACCGTTAAATACGATTCTCTGATGATCGATCGCATATTCTTTGATCAGATCATGCACTGCCATATCGAAATCTTCGGCTGTTTCCAGACGGTCACATGCTTCTTTAAAGGCTTCTGCTGTAATCGTATTCAACACTACGTTACACTCAGAGATCGAATCTCTGGATCCAACCATACGGAATTCGAATTTATTTCCGGTAAATGCAAACGGTGAAGTACGGTTACGGTCAGTTGCATCCTTCATGAAATCAGGCAGAGTCTTAACACCTGTTTCCAGAATGCTGCCTTTCTTGCTGTGTGTTGCTGTTCCGGTGCTGATGAGCTGATCCAGAACATCCCCAAGCTGTTCTCCAAGGAATACAGAGATAACAGCCGGCGGAGCTTCATTTCCGCCAAGTCTCTGATCGTTTCCGACGTCGGCTGCGGATTCACGAAGCAGGTCTGCATGTGTATCTACCGCTTTCAGGATACAGGTCAGTACCAGAAGGAACTGGATGTTCTCATGCGGGGTCTTTCCAGGGTCAAGAAGATTGATTCCATCATCTGTAGTAAGGGACCAGTTATTATGTTTACCGGAGCCGTTCACTCCTGCAAATGGTTTCTCATGAAGCAGGCAGCGCATGCCATGACGGCTGGCTACTTTCTTAAGGATGCGCATCATGATCTGATTATGGTCTGCCGCGATATTTACCGGGGCATAGATCGGAGCAAGTTCATGCTGTGCCGGAGCAACTTCATTATGCTGAGTCTTTGCTGTTACGCCAAGTTTCCAGCACTCTTCATTTACTTCTTTCATATATGCAGAGATTCTCTGACGGATGGTTCCCAGATAGTGGTCATCCATCTCCTGACCTTTCGGTGGCATAGCTCCGAACAGAGTTCTTCCTGTGTATGTAAGGTCTTTTCTCTGCAGCCATTTTTCTTTATCAACCAGGAAGTATTCCTGTTCTGCACCTACAGACGGAGTTACTTTCTTAGAAGTTGTATTTCCAAAAAGACGAAGGAGACGTAAAGACTGTGTATTGATTGCTTCCATGGAACGAAGAAGCGGAGTCTTCTGATCCAGTGCCTCTCCTGTATAAGAGCAGAATGCAGTCGGGATACATAAAGTACCGCCTGCCGCATCATGACGTACAAACGCCGGTGATGTGCAGTCCCAGGCTGTATAGCCTCTTGCCTCGAATGTTGCACGAAGTCCGCCTGACGGGAAAGAAGACGCATCAGATTCGCCCTTGATCAGTTCCTTACCGGAAAAACTCATCAGAACTTTTCCATTTTCCTTCGGGGCTGTGATAAATGCATCATGCTTTTCTGCAGTTACTCCTGTCAGCGGCTGAAACCAATGGCTGTAATGCGTTGCACCTTTTTCGATTGCCCATTCTTTCATCTCATGCGCAACAACGTCTGCAACCTCCAGAGAGAGTTCCTTTCCCTCTTCTATGGTCTTTTTCAGCTCTTTGTATACTTTTTTCGGAAGTCTTTCTTCCATGACAGCGTCATTGAATACATCACATCCGAAAAGTTCTGTTACATTCACGTAGTCTGACATCTTCTATCTCCTTTAGTTCTCATTTATAGTTACTGTAAACAGTTACCATCCATACTTTTCTATATATCTTATCTTAATTTTTATTCTTAGTGCTCTTCAGATAAAGGTTCAGCGCCTTATGGCGATTCTCAATCTCCACATAGCTGTGGTCCCCGCCAAACTCTCCGTCCAGTGTCCACGGCACTTCCTCTTCTGTTTCTATCGTAAGTTTCTTGCTCTTGAAGGAATAGATCATATCCGTATTATCCTCAGCCATTACCAGTGCAGTCATGATTTCCTGCAGCTGAATCGGATTCTTCGGATGTCTGATCAGCGTTACTTCAAAAAGTCCGTCGTTCATATCTACATTTTTACCTGTAAGGTTCTTAAATCCACCCACAGACCTGGAATTCGTGATCATTCCCACAATAAAATCATCTTCCACCTGAATCTCCTCGGAAGTAACTTTCATGTGATAAGATTTAATATCAAACAGTCGTTTCACACCTTCCAGTACATATGCCAGATGTCCAAGAACATTTTTCAGATCCTGGTCGGTCTCATAAGATACATCTGTAAACAGTCCAAACGCAGCCACATACGCAAAGGTCTGATCATTAAATCTGCCAATATCACAATGATACAGTTCCTCTTCCATGATCATCTCAGCAGCTCTTACCATACTTTTCGGCATAAAAAGACTGTTTGCAAAATCATTCGTACTTCCTGCCGGAATATATCCGATCGGCACATTACTGTTCTTCTCTGTAATTCCGGTAACAACCTCATCCAATGTACCGTCTCCTCCGCTGCATACGATCAAATCCACATCGTCTGCATATTCTTTTGCTTTTTCGTATGCATCCCGCGGTGCCTGTGTAGCCCGGATAATGACCTCATAATCATGACTGCTGAATATATCGACGATATCCAGTAAATGCATCTTAATCTTGCCTTTTCCTGCTTTTGGGTTAAACACAAAGAGCATTTTCTTTGCCACGGTCTGATGTCCCCTTTCTTTTGGTTTATTACGCATTCTATATCATACAACAAAATATTGCAAATTCCTAGATGCAAATTTTTCTGTTGGTTCCGCAAAATTTTTTATGTTTTTCTTTTTATGACAGATTTCTTTAAAATAAGCAAAAAAATCCTCTGTTCAGTACAGAGGATTAAGTAGCGAGAGGGGGATTCGAACCCTCGACACCACGGGTATGAACCGTGTGCTCTAGCCAACTGAGCTATCTCGCCATATTGAATGGGACCTATAGGGCTCGAACCTATGACCCTCTGCTTGTAAGGCAGATGCTCTCCCAGCTGAGCTAAGATCCCATTTTGTATCAATTGTTTCAACCGACTCTTTATAAGCCGCTCTCGCAACCGACTCCGTTAGTATACTATGTCTTTCTCAAAGTGTCAACACTTTTTTTAATTATTTTTAAAATTTTATTTTGTTTATAAATTTCCGACAATTTTATCCTTAAGAATTGCCAGGATCTCTCTTGGTATATAGAGAAGCAGTCTCCAGGAACGATATCTGGATGGAACCGGATAAATATGACGGCATCCACATTTTTTTCCGATCATCACTCCACGGAACACATGAAAATTATTCGTCACCACTCCGATAGACAACTCCAGACTTCCAATGAGTTCCAGACTGAAATCCAGATTTTCTTTTGTGTTCGTCGAACGGTCTTCTCTGATCAGACGCTCCCCGTCAATTCCATGCTCTGTCAGATATCTGTACATGGCCTCCGCTTCACTGATCCGTTCCCCGTCTCCCTTTCCACCGGAAAGTACTGCCCTTGTCCCGGGATTCTCTTCAAGATAAAGCAAAGCCCTTCTGGTTCGTTCCAGAAGGGCTAATGTCATTCTTGTCCCATCTACATGAGCGCCAAGTACAATAATATAGTCCAGATTCTCTCTGGCTTTCATTATTTACCGCAGCAGTGTTTATATTTCTTACCACTTCCGCACGGACAAGGATCGTTACGGCCGATTTTATGTGGTTTCACAACTGTACCGGATTTCTTCTGCTCTTTATAGAGTTCTTTACGTTTTTCTTCTGTGAAGATCGCATCCCACTGTGGAAGCTGATACAGCCAGTCTGCCTTTGCATCAACCATGTTTTTATAAAGAAGTTCTTTATCGAATGCAAGCGTAACCTTCGTATTCTCATCCATAGTCTCGATCGGGTTCGGAATCTTAAGGCTGTCGTTGATACCGTCCAGGAAACCAACCATAGTCAGGACTTCCTGTCCGTATTTCTCTGCCAGTTCTTTAACTGTACCACTTACAACTTCATCCGGATTAGAAAGAAGCTGCTCATAGATTCCTTTTTCGATATTAAAATAGTTTGCCCAGAATCTCTGAAGCTGATTGCGGTCTGCCTGCTGATTATAAGCAATTTCACGCCACTGCTCTAAGATTGTTTTATCACTCATTGTTTCATCCTCTTTTCAAAAATTTTGCCTGTGCCCCATTATATCATCTTTTTTCCCGAAACACAAATCTTATTCTTATAATTTTTGTGAAAATTGTGTATATATATGAAATAAGCCGGTCATACTATAAATGTTTCCTGAAAGATTTTCTAAAAAATCTCCATGGAAGCAGCCTGCGAAAGATAATCGATAAAGAAAAACTTATATCCTCCCCTTAAAAGGTCTCAGGACTGCCGTATGCATGCGGTTCTGGGGCTTTTCTCATTTTATTTTACACCAAGTTTCTCAAGGTCTGCCGTTACCTGTTTAAAATCTTTAAAACAGATCGTATGGATTCCCTGGTCTTCTGCCCCTTTACAGTTCTCCGGTCTGTCATCAATAAAGACGCATTCTTCCGCTTTCAGCTGGTATGTATTCAGCAGCGTCTGATAGATTTCTGCATCTGGTTTCAGCTGATTTACGTAGCAGGAAAAAATTTCTCCATCCATTTCTTTTCGGAATGTAAGTTCTTTTTTCGTGTGTTCCAGCATATAGCTGCTGTAGTTTGACAGGATATACACATGATATCCTTTACTCTTCAGGTATTTTACCCAGGTATCTGCGTATGGTCTTTTACGGACTGTCCGTCCTGATTCCTCAATCACTTTTCTGATATCATCGGCATCCTGCGGATCCAGCTCTTGGAACTTTTTCACATAGACTTCTTCCTCGTACAGCCCACGATCACGCTCATCCCATACCGGACTTAAGAAAATCGCTTTCGCGATTCTGTCTCTTTTTTCCGGATCAAATCTGAAACTGTCCAGATAAGTCTCCCAGTCATAATCCACGAGAACTTTTCCGACATCAAAAATTACATTCTTTATCTCTCCGCTCATCTGTGAATTCTCCTTTTTCTTATTCAGGTACTTAAATAACATCAGGATCACGTAGCACATAACGGCTACAAACATCACGGTAAAAAGGGATGCCATAAATTCTTTCTGAGAAAAATCACCTTTCAGCGCAAAATACATTGGAAGGCAAAAAATCACCAGAAGTACGGCCACCCCTGTGATCGCTGCATATTTTTTCCAGTTTTTCATACTTACCTCGTATTATATAAATGCGCCGGAGCGAACTCCGGCGCGTCATCGTCTTAACTTACTTTTAAAAAACTTATTCTTTTTATAAATATTATTTATTTCTGTAGATAATATCGTTTCTTCCCGGTCCGTTAGAAACCATTGTGATCGGGAATCCAATGTGTTCTTCTACGAATTCTACATATTTACGGCAGTTTTCCGGAAGATCTTCGTATTTCCTGATTCCACGGATATCTGTCTTCCATCCCGGAAGTACTTCGAGAACCGGTTTTGCTTTCTCAAGAAGACCTGTTGTCGGGAATTCTGTAGTAACCTTACCATCGATCTCATAACCTGTGCATACCGGAATCTCATCAAGATATCCAAGTACGTCAAGTACAGTAAATGCAACATCTGTAGTTCCCTGCATACGACAGCCATATTTAGAAGCTACACAGTCAAACCAGCCCA
>CAVBPN010000143.1:0-2035 GCA_963597235.1 bacterium | reverse complement strand
AGTCACATAGCCACCGGCATTCATAAAGAACGGAGATTTTCTTCCGCTTTTCAGGGTAAATTCTCCAAATTTCAGAACCTGACTGTCTACCATAAATTCAATAAATTCCTGTTTATACTGTTCCATTTTATTCTGGACCTCCTGTCTGCACAGTTCTCGTTACTGTTCATTCTCTTCACAGTAACCGACATTTACCTTGTTCGTTTTTTTCTCAGAGTGACCTCTGAATATCTTCTTTATAGTACCATAAAAAAGTCAACTATTCAATCCCGTTAACTTTTCATAGCCTTCATATGTTTTCCCATAACATAGTAATAATATGGTATCAGCGGAATCAGTGCTGCGATCCACGCCATCGGATCTGCCAGGCATACGCCGGCAAATGTTGTCTTTCCCGCAACAAATATAACGATCGCCGTTCTTGCAACAAGTTCAAAGACTCCTCCCAGCATCGGCACCAGTCCGTATCCCATTCCCTGCAATGCATTTCGGAACACGAAGATCGTACACAAAAACGGATATGCCCAGAATACGGTGCGGAAATATGTCACGGACACCTGTACAACATCCGCCTGAGACGGACTGATAAACAGATATGTAAAATATTTTCCTCCAAAATAAACCAGTACCATCTCGATCACACTCCATGCCAGAAGCATGATCCAGGAATATTTTACTCCCTGTTTTACACGGTCCATTCGACTTGCGCCACGATTCTGTCCGACATATGTCGCGATAGTTGCCCCCATAGAAACAGCCACCATGCCAATTACATTCTGAATCTTTCCTGCCGCTGAAAATCCTGCCATATAGGTCGCACCATAAATATTTACCGCACTCTGCACAATGATCGTTCCAATTGCCGTAATGGAAAACTGAAGCCCCATAGGAATTCCCAGAATCATCAGCTTACTCAGACTGCCTTTTCGCAATTCAAAGTTTTTCTTTTCCAAATGCAGGATTGGATATTTCTTTTTAATATAGATCAGACAGCAGATCGCAGAAACTCCCTGTGCGATCACCGTCGCATATGCACAGCCTTCCACGCCCATTCCGACGAAACGTATCAGAACAATGTCCAGCACTACATTGATTCCTGCCGAAATGATCAGAAAATAGAGTGGAGATTTTGAATCTCCCAGTGCACGCAGGAATGCAGCCAACGTATTATAGGCTGCCGTAACAAGAAGACCCGCATAAATGATTCCCATATATCCGGCCACATCTCCCATCAGCTCCTCAGGAGAATTCATAAGCTTCAGAATCGGCACATTAAATATCGAAAAGCCCGCCGTCATTACTACTGTAAAACCAATCATCAGATACACCGACATTGCCACGAAATGCCGCATGTCGTCATACTTTTTCGCTCCAAACATCTGAGCTACAATGATCGCAAATCCACTGCTCAGTCCATTCAGCCATCCGGTCACAAAGAACATCAGTGAACCGGTACTTCCGATTGCAGCAAGCGCATCCACTCCGATAAACTGCCCTGCTACAATGGAATCTACTATATTATAAAACTGCTGGAAAATATTTCCCAAAAACATCGGTATCATAAACCGGATGATCAGTCTGACCGGATTTCCCTCAGTCATGTCGTTTGTTTTCTGTTTACTCAAAATATTTCCTTTCCCGATACAAGACAGCAGAAAAAGTCTCCCCGACTTTCGCTGCTGTCTCTTTTGTATTTCTGTTCTGTTTTCTGTAACTATTATTTTACGATACCGATCAGCTGATTGATATCTTCAACTTTCTGCTGCTCCATAAATTTCGCAATTCCCTCTGCAATCTCAACAGTCGCATACGGATTAAAGAAATTTGCGGTTCCAACAGATACTGCCGTTGCTCCGGCCATGATAAATTCAAGTGCATCTTCTGCCGTTGCAATGCCGCCCATTCCGATGATCGGAAGTTTCACAGCCTGTGCAACCTGATAAACCATACGTACCGCTACCGGTTTTACCGCCGGACCGGACATTCCGCCGGTTTTGTTTGCCAGCGCAAACGTTCTTCTGTAAATATCAATTTT
>CAVBPN010000142.1:0-6748 GCA_963597235.1 bacterium | reverse complement strand
TCCTCCGTGGGACTGGCTCAGTTTGACCGTGCAAGTGGTTCACTTAGAACGAAATATACAATTCCCCAAAATAAAGTGCGAAAAAGCTGCTGACTCACATGCCAGCAGCTTGTCATATTTTACCTGTAATTCATTTTATCAGAGTTTTCCACCATATACAGGGAATCCACTGCTTGCTCCATAACTCTCAATCTTTTTGAAGTTTTTGAGGATTTCCATATCTTCTGAGCTGATCTCAAAATTAACTTCTGCATTTGCTTTCATGTGATCTGGATTTGCTGTCTTTGGCAGAGAGATTGCTCCAAACTGAAGTGTATAGCGAATACAAAGCTGCGGAACAGATACCCCATATTTCTCTGCCATTTCTTTGATCTCCGGCTGATTCAAGATCTCGCCATGTCCATTCGGGGAATATGCTTCTACTGCAATTCCGTTTTTCTGACAGTATTCTACCAGTTCTCTCGGGGTATTACTGATATGAAGCAGGATCTGGTTCACCATAGGCTTGATCTCTGCAGTTTCCAGCAGGCTTTCAATGTCTCCAATCTGGAAATTAGAAACACCGATTGCTTTTAATTTTCCGGCCTTGTATGCATCTTCCAGTGCTTTCCATGCAGCACGGTTTCCTTCTACATAACGGTTCTCTGACTGATTCACTTCTACCCATGGTTGTGGGCTGTGAATGATCATCATGTCCAGATACTCCAGTCCCATTTTTTCCAGAGTTTCATCGATGCTTCTGGCTGCGGATTCATATGTCTTATGCTCTGCTGCAACCTTGGATACAACAAAAAGTTCCTCTCTCGGAATACCACAGGTTCTGACACCCTCTCCAACTCCACGCTCATTTCCATAAGCCTGCGCAGTATCAATATGACGATAGCCGATCTCTACCGCTGCCTTTACCGCATCTGCAACTTTATCATCATCAATAAACCATGTTCCAAGTCCCAGCTGCGGGATTTCAATACCGTTGTTAAGTTTTAATGTATTTGTGTACATAATGTAGCCTCCTCGTTCTTCTTTTAGGCACATTCTAATACCTCAACTCAACTTCAGGTCAAGACTTTTTTTATTTTTATTAATTTTTATAGATATTCCGTACTCTCTGTGCAAGTTTCTGATCTAATTCTTCTGCTGTTTCCCATACAAACTGTTTCATATCTCTCCCCTTATTACTGCTAATATTTTAAATGAAATTATAAATGACTTTTCCCAAATCTTATCAAGTCTTCTCAAATTGTTATAAATCCTTATTTTATGCGGTTTCCAAGATTTTAAGATAAGGGAAAAGTTTATAAAACTTCTTAAATCGGCTTAAATAACACGCTCTCAAAGTAGTAAATTGAGTAGTAATTATGCTACCAATGACAGCATTTCTTCCATAGCAGATTCACAGGATGCGTGTGTATAGTAACCGAGAGTCATACTAATGTTCTTGTGACCCATAACATATTTCAGATTGTTTGGTGTCATTCTGGAATTAGCCATATTTGTACAGAACGTATGACGTAAAACGTGAGGTGTAATAGACGGTAAAATATCATCTTTATACATCTTATTATGCTTTTTTACCAGATTAGAAAGTGCCATAGTATATACCGTGCTATATACAGGATAACCATTAGCTGTATGGAAAAGGAAATCTGAATATCCATCTATGCGAACTTTCTTCATTCCTTTTCTGCTATCCATCTGTTCTTGTAATGCCTTACGTGTTACTTCAAGCATCGGGATTTTACGAATACCACTTTCTGTTTTTGGCTCTGTGATATGATAGCCGTCTTTATCTTTTGATAACTGATGATTCACATTGATAAATCCATTCTCAAAATCAATGTCTTTATCTGTAAGTCCACACAGTTCAGAAATACGAAGTCCTGTGTTAAGAAGAACTACAATCGCATTGTAATACTTCTGATAGACTTTATCATTCTTTGCGAATTCAAGAAGTTTTTCTGTCTGTTCTTTTGTAAGTGCTTCTTTGTGTTTTGTATCATCTGTTAATACATCACTTAAATTCCAGTTGAACGGATTCTTACGAATCAAATCATCATTTACAGCCGTATAGAACGATGCTTTTAACGAACGTTTGTAGTTATTGATTGTTTGATAAGCATATCCTTTTTTACTCATTCGTAAAGCCCATTCTTTAGCATCTGACGGTTTTACAGAATCAATCATCATATTCCCAAATTTATCTTCCTGTAAAAGATTCATTAACTGATTTCTTCCATTCACAGTACCTTTACGAACATTTGGTTTCAGACGGTTCTGTTTCTCATATAACTGGCATACAGAGATTTTCTTTCCAGAAGAATCTATGCCGTCAAGTTCATCACGCTGTAACTCTTTTTCTTTTTCCCTTAATGATTCACATTCCCTCTTTCCTTTTGGGAGTGGGTCTGTAGGATTTAATCTCCAAGAATAAAGAAATTTAGGTTCTCCGCACTGATTCAGATATTTATAAACATAACGTCCGTCTTTTCTCTGACTTTCCCCTGTCTGCAAAATTCTGCCTTTGCTGTCTTTTCTTTTTATTGCCATAGTAAAACTCCTTTCGGGTATGAAAAGAGCCTTGCATATCTTTAGATTACCATACACAAGGCTCTCTTACAATTAGATACTTACAGATTCAAGGAGAATCTGCTCTAACTGCACCCGCTTGATTAATGTCCGCTGACCGTTGTACAATACCCAGGGTGGGTTATGACTTGCCATATTGCGGAGTTTCGTTTCGCCAATCCCGAAGTACTGACTTGCTTCTGCGAACGTCAGAAATACTTTATCTTTGATTTCCACTGTCGGTTTACTCATTTTGCTGTTCCTTTCTATTCTTCAACATCGCCAAAAACTGTAATATATGTATCAGCATCGGCATATTCTTCCAACCATTCCTTAGCTTCATCAATGGTCAAAGGTCTGATGCCACTACCAGCACAATATCCACCAGTACAGGCTTCTCTGTAACAGCTCATAGCACCGCCATGACCGTGTACAAAAAATTCCCCTGTTTTCTTCTGATACAATGTTTCTTCTGCAAATCCGAAATCACTGTAGGGCATACCATTGCTCCAATATGCGATTTCTTTTGCTGTGTCTGTGTTATAAAGTTTGTTTTTAATTACTGCTTTCATTTTCATTGTCTCCTTTCAAATCATCCATATCTGGATTTGCCATTGCAAAACTACGGCGTTTTAAACCACTATATTTTTCTTTCAAAAGACCTCTGTAATAAGCACCATATCCTCCTGCTCTAAGGAAAGGTTCTACCTCATATGTCTTTGCGATAGGTTCAGAAAAATTCAAATTGATATAGTTATTAGAACGTGTGGAATTAGTCCATTCCCAATCAAAATTTGAATTTGTTTTAATACGTGAAGCTAAATATTCCTTGACACTTGCAATAAAATCATTGCGTCCAAGAATCTTGCCAGACGGACTTACTTTGCAATACCATTTTTTATATGCTTCATACAAAAGCTCTGTGGCAGGAAGTAAATTCCAACGAGCCATTGGGAGAACTTCGTCAAGAAATGAAATGACGCTATTTGTAACATATTCGTATTCTGCTAATGCATCTCTTGTTTCTTTTGTTTCGGTAAAGCAGGTACGATATGGCATATCTACAAGAACCAGTTTCAAAATATATTCCAGAACATCTTCACGATAAATCAAACGTTCCTTAATGAACTTTCTTTCAACACCTGTAAAGCACTTCGGAAATGGGATGATATGCAAACGTCTTTTAAATGAACCGCTTTTATCTGCCACATTTGGAAATTCATTCACACATTGCAAGACCAATCCTTTATACTGGAAATCATAAGGTTTTTCGTACTTCTGATTGATAGTGACCATATCTCCTGTGATAACAGATTTTATTACAGCTAATTCTTTAATATAATCATTGACGTTGTTTTCATCAGAAACTACGGCTGACGCATCTGGTAAATTAGCAAGACCAAACGGAGCAGAAAAATCTTTGATAGGAATATTCGTAACAACTTCTTTTCCAAGAAGATTACGGATAAGTTCGCAGATTGTTCCTTTCCCAGAGTTTCCAGAAATGCTGTAAAACAATACCATTTTATTTCTCGGAACTAACGGCATACAGGCGGCTTGAATAACTTCTTTGATGCTTTCTACAAAAGATGGACTTCCTAAAGAATTAAGCCAGTCATCAACATTCCATAAAGCGTTGTTTTCTTCTGGAATAGGGATGTGTGGATTCGTTGCCTGCAAGTTTAAAGTCGTATGAATCTTGCTCGTAAAAACAATATCTGGGGAAAAATCATACAGCTTTTTATTCACTACATCATAGATTCCATTATCTACAGCTACATAGTACGGAACTACACATTTAGGAATCACAGAAAGCATATTTTTCAGATAACCAAACGCTTCTTTCTTTTCTTTTTGTGTAATTGTTGGTTTATACCTTTCAGCCAGAACGCTAAAATTATTGTCAGGAGTATTATCTGTTTCCCATACTCCTTTATTGAATCCGTCTGTCTGATAATAACCGATTGGAAGTTTGTTCTTATCCTTTACGGAATATTCTCTTATTCTGCCTGTCTGGCTGTTATCCCCCTCTCCGATTAAAGCTACGTCTCCTCTTGAAGCAATCAGCATTGCAATAGAGTATGGAATAAGGTCTTTCTGTTTTTTCAGCTTGTTGTTTTTTTGTCTGGCTGCATTTTGTAACTCAATCGCATTATTGATATTTAAAAGCAATTCAGATGTACAAATTCTTTCATTCATTAAATCTTTACAACCTGCAATGTAATCAATCGTTTCCTGTTCTACAACCTGTGATTCACTTGTTGCAATATAATGGGGTGAACTGTTTCCGGTTGATACACCAGTATCTTTGTTCTGTTCTTCCATATAAAGAACCTCCTATCATTAATTTTTTTCAATACGGAAAAGTTGCTGTCAGATTCTTGATGGAATCTTTGGAAGTAACTTGTTTTGCATTGATTTATTTGATGGTTTCATTATATCTTTTTGCTTTTTCTAAATCTTCATATACTTATCAGCCACTTTGCTATAGGTTTATAAATAGCGTAAAATCCTTGATTTTCCTTGTATTTCGGGATAAAATGAACCTGTTGGTCTAGCATTATGAGTGCTTTTCCTCTAGGTTTATGATTTAGGAGATAGAAAATGAAAGTAAAAAAGGAAGTAGAGTTCTGGGATATAAAGGATATGTACCAGTACGCTTTGGAATTTTATTCTATTAATGAGGAAGAAGATGATTATTATGGTACTTATAAGAATACAACCATTTCCAGAATCACAGATAGAATGAAAGAATGCAAATTTGCACCTGTTAAAACAAATGATTCCCAAAAGAAATATCAACTTCCAGTTGAAATAGCTAAATTCTTTATAGATACAATGATGTATGATTATTTCACAGGAGATGCAACGGCTCGGAAAGAAAAGAGCCGAAAGCGTGCAGAAGAAGCCAGAGACAGAAATTTAAAGGATATGGAAACAAAATCTCTGGAAAAAGACAAACAAATGGTGATAGAAAAAGGAGCAGGCGATATTAACACCATTTTATATGATGAGATTATGAACAATCCTACAGATGCCATTAATATAAGAATGAAAAAGAAATTAGATTCATCAAAATTTGCGGAATGGACAGAGGAAAAACAACATATACTGGCAAACGGAAAACACGTATCCAAGAAATCATTTGAATATCATCTGCCGGAAGTAACCACAGATGAATTGAATGGGGAAATGGTTGATAAGATTGTTGACCGCACTATGCTTCGGGCAATTTTTTATGAATTATTTGATTTCAAGGAAAAAGATTTCCGACAGGCAGTGTATGAACGTTCGGCTCATATTGAAGAAAAAAATGTTAATGGTATAAAACCTAAAGATGGATATTCAGAACTGACAAGACAATTAGAAAATCCGATGGGTGTTTATATCACTAGAAAAGAAGATAAATAAGAAATAACAGATAGTGATTTTAAGGTTCGGATTCTGTGTAAAAAAATAATGAGCGGAACTGCGAACAAATCACCTGACGGAAATTTGTTCGCAGTCCGCTCACTTTACTTACATTTTTTCCTTTTATGGAAGTAATGATTTCAGCAAAATTTTTCTCGCTATAGAGAAAAGGGAACCGTCGGTAAGTACGGTTCCCATATTCTGTTGTAATAGTAAGTACTGTAGACAGTACTTACTTCTGCCTGTGCTGACCGCAACCAGTGCACTCCTGATAGTCGACGTAAGTCTCAGTAGTGTCGTAAGCGTCCTTTACAAGCCTGTGCTCAGTGTGAGCAGGTGTGATGACAACATCTTTGACAGCGTCATAAGATGATGAACCACAGCGTGAAGGGTCTCCTTCAGCTTGACCTATTTGAACAAGGAATGCGTGGTCCAAAAGGTCGTTCTTACTACTGAACCACTTACCGCAACCAAGGCATTGGTGCTGTGTCTGTGTTACAGCAGGTACTGTAACATCTTCGTAGACAGCGTCGTGATGTACAGTCTTCGTAGCTGTATGGTCAACCCAAGTGTGCTGATGCGCTGGAGTGCTCTCAGCAGGCTTAGAAGATACGGTTACTGTACATTTAGCAGTTCCATATGCTGTTTTTGCTGTGATAACTGCCTTTCCATTTTTAAGAGCTTTGATTGTTCCATTTTTTACATAAACAATCTTGCTGTTGCTTGTTGTCCATTTTACAGAAGTTGCTTTAAGCTGTGTTTTGTTTGCATA
>CAVBPN010000141.1:0-3628 GCA_963597235.1 bacterium | reverse complement strand
ATATCCACCTCTTGTTGTTATTAAAATCCAACATAGTATAACATAATTCTTAACAAAATAAAATAAGCTGCCCCAGACGGGACAGCCTATCATAATTCATCTTAATAATTAGTCAACTGAGATGATTTCTTTCTTGTTGTAAGAACCACAAGACTTGCATACTCTATGAGGCATCATTAACTCACCACATTTGCTGCATTTTACAAGGTTTGGAGCGCTCATTTTCCAATTAGCTCTTCTCTTATCGCGTCTTGCTTTGGAAGATTTATTCTTCGGACAGATGGACATTATGTTACACCTCCTTAAATTTACTAAATATATCACTGATAGCTGCCATACGGGGATCCTTAGGTTCCTCGACGCATCCACAAGGACCGTCATTGAGGTTTTTCCCGCACTGGCTACAGATTCCTTTGCAGTCTTCTCTACATAAAACCTTCAAAGGCCAGCTCATCAGTACCTCAAGATAGACCAACCGGTCCACATCCAGGTCCATACCAGTGAGATAGTCATTCTCATCCAGATTCTCAAGTCTTTCTCTATCAGTCTGCTTCATATCCAGCTTACGATCGATCTCGTAAGGGATTGAAACGGATACCTGCTCCAGACAACGGTCACATGGAATTCCGACAGTCACACTGCCGCTTCCTGTCAGTTCAAGAACTTTGTTTCCTGTATTCGCAATCCGAAGTTCTACAGGAGTTTTATCCAATACCGGAAATTCTCCCATCTGAAATGAAATATTCTCTAATTCCAGTTCAGAACTGAGCTGTATGATTTTTCCTTCACTGTCTGTAATATCTGATAAATGAATCTGCATAGTTCTCTCCTATTCACACTTTACCAATTATACATAGGAGGCACCCATTTGTCAACGACATTTTTACTTTTATTTCTATATTTTTCCGTCACTTTATTCTATTACTACTTCACTGCGAAGCGGGATGGATGCAGTTGCGCCAGGTCTGGAAACTGCGATCGCAGATGCTTTTGCCGCAAGCTCGAGTCCCGCCTGAACAGGCATACCATCAATGATGGAAGAAATAAAATAGCCGGTAAACGTATCACCTGCTGCTGTTGTATCGACTGCCTTTACTTTAAAGATTCCCTGTCGGTAGATTCCTGTTTCATCCTGGTATACGGATCCGTCTCCACCAAGCGTCAGAACTACTTTTGCTTTTGGATAAAGTTCCTTTACTTTTTCAAGAATTTTGTCCGGTTCCCTCTCTCCTGTAATCTGGAAACCTTCAATTTCGTTCATCAGAAACAGGCTGACCTTTGACAGATCACATTTTTCCAGTGCACTGTCAAACGGAGAAGGATTCAGAATGATCATCATATGTTTTTCATATGCACGATCAATGATATAATCCAGTTCATTGATCTCATTCTGAAGAAGGATGATGTCTCCCTCATCGAAAGAATCCAGAACAGAATCTACAAATTCTTTCGTCATGCTTCTGTTGGAGCCTCCAAAAAGAAGGATACAGTTCTGACCATTCTGATCAACCTGAATGACAGTATGTCCGCATGGTCCGGAAATCTGTCGGATAAACTCGGTATTTACGCCATTTTCCTTACATACCTCAAGAAGTGGCTCACCGCCCTCTCCGATCAGTCCGGCATGGTATACAGGAATCCCGGCCTTCGCCAGTGCAATTGACTGGTTCAGGCCTTTACCGCCACAAAAGGTCTGTCTGCTCTTTGATGCCTGTGTTTCTCCTGGAATCAGAATAGACTCTACCTGATATACATAATCCAGATTAAGAGAACCAAAATTTAATACTTTCATTTTGCACCTCTTATAGTCAGGAAAAGGACCTGCTGGCAGCGGGTCCTTTTCAAACTCTCGTATAACCGATTATTTAACCAGTGCTACTGTATCTCTGCAGATTGCAAGTTCTTCGTTAGTCGGAATAACTGCAACTTTAACTTTAGAGTTTGGAGTAGAGATAACGATTTCTTCGCTGAATGTATCATTTGCTTTGTCATCGATTTCAACACCAAGATATCCGAAATAGCTGCAGACATCTTTACGAAGCTGACCTACGTTTTCGCCGATACCAGCTGTAAACACGATTGCATCTACGCCATTCATGGCTGCTACATAACCGCCGACGAATTTAGCAATACCATAGCAAAGTACATCATATGCATTCTTAGCATCTTCGTTTCCATCTGCGATTGCAGCTCTGATATCACGCATGTCACTTCCGACTCCGGACATACCCTGAAGACCGGATTTTTTATTCAGGACATTCATAACACCTGCAATATCAAGGTTTTCTTTCTTTGCAATGTACTCAACGATAGCCGGGTCGATATTACCGGAACGTGTTCCCATAACAACACCTTCAAGTGGTGTAAGACCCATAGTTGTATCTACACATTTACCGTTCTGAACAGCACTGATGGAAGATCCGTTTCCAAGGTGGCAAACGATAACTTTAGAGTTGTCTTTATCAAGACCGAGGAATTCAACAGCACGTTTGGATACGAAGCTGTGGGAGGTTCCGTGGAAACCATATCTTCTTACTTTATATTTTTTGTAGTATTCGATCGGAAGTCCGTACAGATATGCTTTTGCAGGCATTGTCTGATGGAAAGCGGTATCAAATACACCAACCTGCGGTACGCCTGGCATAAGCTCGGAGCAAACATCAATACCGATCAGGTTTGCCGGGTTATGAAGTGGTGCAAGATCATTACACTCTTTTACTGCTGCGATCATTTCATCTGTGATCACTGCAGAAGCTGCAAATTTCTCACCGCCGTGTACAACACGATGTCCGATCGCATCTACTTCTTTCAGGCTCTTGATTGCGCCTGTTTTATCATTTGTAAGAGCGTCCAGTACGAACTGGATAGCTTCTTTATGAGTAGGCATTGCACACTCTGTGATTTCTTTATCGCATCCGGCTTTCTGATAAACCAGTCTTCCGTCGATTCCGATTCTTTCGCAAAGACCCTTTGCCAGAACATCCTCTGTATCAGAGTTGATGAGCTGATATTTCAGGGAGGAACTTCCGCAGTTAATTACCAATACATTCATCTTAATAATCTCCTATTCAATATGCTTCAAATATGTAATATTATTTATTACGACAAAATTATTTGTCTTCAGCCTGGCACTGTACAGCTGTGATTGCAACAACACCAACGATATCATCTGCAGAGCATCCTCTGGAAAGGTCGTTGACCGGTTTTGCGATACCCTGTGTAACAGGTCCGTAAGCTTCTGCTTTTCCAAGACGCTGAGCAAGTTTGTATCCAATGTTTCCTGCATCAAGGTCAGGGAATACGAGAACATTTGCCTTACCTGCAACTTCGCTGCCAGGAGCTTTGGATGCACCAACGCTAGGTACGATTGCTGCGTCAAGCTGGAATTCTCCGTCCAGTTTAAGTTCAGGATGTTCTTCTTTTGCGATTCTTGTAGCTTCTACCATCTTGTCTACATCTGCATGTTTTGCACTTCCCTTTGTGGAGTGTGAAAGCATGGCAACGATCGGCTCTTCTTCAACAAGAAGCTGGAAGGATTCTGCTGAAGATGCTGCGATTGCAGAAAGTTCTTCCGGAGTCGGGTTCTGGTTCAGACCGGAGTCAGCAAATACGAATGCACCGTTTGCGC
>CAVBPN010000140.1:12924-20872 GCA_963597235.1 bacterium | reverse complement strand
CACTTTGGGAGGTGGATGATAAATATACACTTCTCGGTGGCGTGATCGGTGCTTTTATTACGATCACGGTTATTCAGAGCATGGGAGCACTGGGGCCTGCAAAAGCAGCCATGCTGATCGTCATTTCCCAGCTGATCGTGGCATATGTGATCGAGTTGTTTGGAATGTTTGGTGTCCCACGTGAGCCGTTTATGTGGAGAAAAGTTCTTGGCATGCTGATTGCAATCGTTGGTATTGTTGTTTTTAAATGGGAAAAATAAAAATTATCGTGTAGAGGAATAAAAAAAGTTTCCTATTGTAAATCCCTGTGAAATTCGTTAAAATAAGACATGGTTAAGTATGAAAATCGGGGAAGTCTGCCGTAATCTTACGGAGGGAAGTGAACCGAGATCATGAAAGTAAAGTTTGGCAGTCTGATATTGTGCGGAATTCTTTTGGCAGGTATGCCGGAGATGAGCGGATGTCAGAATCATAAGTCAGAAATAATGCTGAACGGACAGGATACTGCAGAAGAGTCAGAAATGCAGGATGACACGCAGGAGAAACCTGATATGTCAGAGAGTCAGACAGAAACAGAAATATCAGCGGAACCGAAGATATCGGAAATACCGGTGACGACAGAACCGGAGATGATTTTTGTGGATGTCTGTGGCGCAGTGACGATTCCGGGAGTCTATGAGATAGATGCAGACAGCCGGGTATTTCAGGCGATTGAAGCAGCGGGCGGTCTTTTACCGGAAGCAGCGTCTTCGGCAGTGAATCAGGCGCAGCCTGTCAGCGACGGACAGCAGATTTATGTACCTACGCAGGAAGAAGTGGAAGAGGGTGCTTTACCTGCGGCAATACAGCCGGCAGAGTCAGAAACCGGGACAGGGGCATCAGCAGATGGTGTGGTAAATATCAATACAGCGGATGCGTCAGCGCTTAAAAGCCTGTCCGGAATCGGTGATGCAAAGGCGCAGGCGATTCTTGCATACAGAGAGGAACATGGTTCCTTTTCCAGTATCGAGGAGATCATGCAGGTGCCTGGAATCAAAGAAAGTACTTTTTCGGCGATAAAGGACAAAATAGCTGTGAAATAAAGAAAAACGTTCACAGTAGCAAATAAGGAGAAAAGAATGAGCAGGAAAGTTTTAGTAGTTGATGACGAAAAACTGATCGTAAAAGGAATCCGTTTTAATCTCGAACAGGATGGAATGGAAGTAGACTGTGCTTACGACGGTGAAGAAGCAGTTGAAAAGGCGAAGGAGAATAAATACGATATTATCCTTCTGGATCTGATGCTTCCGAAGATGGATGGACTGGAGGTCTGCCAGCAGATCAGAGAGTTTTCCAATGTCCCGATCGTCATGCTTACTGCAAAAGGCGAAGACATGGACAAGATCCTCGGACTGGATTATGGTGCAGATGATTATATCACAAAACCATTTAATATCCTTGAAGTAAAAGCCAGAATCAAGGCGATCATGCGTCGTGCACGTTCCGAGCACGAAGAAAAGGAAAAAGCCAAGACCATCGAAGCAGGAGATCTGAAACTCGACTGTGAGAGCCGTCGTGTATTTATTGCTGGTAAAGAAATTAACCTGACAGCGAAGGAATTTGATGTACTGGAGCTTCTGGTATTTAACCCTAATAAGGTGTACAGCCGTGAAAATCTTCTGAATATTGTCTGGGGATATGAATATCCGGGAGATGTAAGAACCGTAGATGTACATATCCGTCGTCTTCGTGAAAAAATCGAGGCTAATCCCAGTGAGCCGAAATATGTACACACCAAATGGGGTGTGGGATACTACTTCCAGGCCTAGTTCATGGGAACGAAAAAAAAGACAAAATTTTTTAAGAGTCTGCGTTTTCGAATACTGATCATTTTGCTCATACTGGGAATTGTGCCAAGTATTATTGTGACACAGATCATGATCAATAATTATGAAAAACAGGCAATTGATGTAAAGGTAAGCGAGATGAGCACACAGTGTGCGATTCTCTGCAATCAGATCATCAAAGAAAATTATCTCAATGACTCCAGCTCGCAGTCTGTAAACAGTAAGCTGGAGTTATTGTCTAATGTATATGGCGGAAGAATGGTTCTTGTAGATCGTGACTTTAAAGTCGTTGCAGATACGTATCATGTAGATGAGGGACGTACGCTTATTTCTCCGAAAGTTGTGAAATGCTTTAAAAACGGAGAGGTTATGAGCTATCGCAGATATGGACAGATGCTGGAGCTGGCAGTGCCGGTAAAGAGCGCGGACGTGCCGCAGGTGCAGGGAGCCATGCTTGTAAATCTTTCAATCAGTGATATTATAGCGACTGTAGGGGAGCAGGAACAGATGGCAATGCTGATCATTGGTATTGTTATTGCCCTTTCTGTACTGCTGGCATACGGGCTTTCTACGATTCTTGTAAAACCGTTGGCAAGAGTTACAAAATCCATTGAGGATCTGACTGACGGTTATCAGAAAGACGAGATTTCTGTTCCGGACTATACAGAGACGGAACTGATCACGGATGCATTTAATAAGATGCTGGCACGTATGAAAGTTCTGGATGAGTCCAGATCAGAATTTGTATCAAATGTGTCACATGAACTGAAGACACCGATGACTTCCATGAAGGTTCTGGCAGATTCACTTGTCGGACAGGAAGGTGTTCCGGAGGAACTTTATCAGGAATTCATGCGAGACATTACAGCAGAGATTGACAGAGAAAACCGTATTATCACGGATCTTCTGACACTGGTTAAGATGGATAAGAAATCAGCAGATCTGCAGATCGGCCATATGAGTATCAATCAGCTGCTTGAAGATATCCTGAAACGTCTTCGGCCGATTGCAGATAAACGTAATATTGATCTGATTCTTGACAGTTTCCGTCCGGTGGAGGCTGATGTGGATGAGCTGAAATTTACATCCGCGATCAGTAACCTCGTGGAGAATGCAATTAAATATAACGTGGATGATGGCTGGGTACGTGTATCACTGGATGCCGACCATAAGTTCTTCTATGTAACAGTTGCAGACTCCGGTATGGGTATTCCGGAAGATTCGATCGATCGTATCTTTGAGAGGTTTTACCGCGTGGATAAATCGCATTCCAGAGAAATCGGTGGAACCGGGCTGGGTCTTGCAATCACGAGAAGTACGATTGCTATGCATCATGGTGTAATTAAAGTATTCAGCAGAGAAGGGGAAGGAACTACATTCTCAGTTCGTGTCCCATTATCTTATATTCCATAGGAGGTGCCGGATGAAGAAATATATAAGCATACTTCTTCTGGCAACGCTGGTTTGCAGTTTACTTGCCGGATGCAGTATTGAGACAAAAAGCAGTAAAGATTCAGAGAATGACAGTAAATATCATCTGTATTACCTGAATGAAAGTGAAACAGTTCTGAAGGAGGAACCATATTCTCCGGGTGAAGAGACCACGGATTTTATGGTAAAAGATCTGATGCAGAAACTCGGAAGCAAAGATGCTCCGGATGGAGAAATCAGTCTTCTGCCTGAGGATGTTTCCATTAATTCTTATGAAGTACAGAAGGATCTGCTCGTGGTTGATTTCAGTAAAGAATATTCGAAGATGAGCAAGGTCAGAGAGGTTATGACGCGAGCCGGTATCGTGCAGACATTCCTGCAGATTCCGGATATCCATAAAGTACAGTTTACAGTTGCCGGACAGGCACTGACGAATTCCAGAAACCAGGAAGTCGGTGAAATGACTTCGGATACGTTTGCTCAGTATACCGGAAAAGACAAAGAAAGTTATCGTTATGATACATTTACTTTGTATTTTACAGATAAGAGTGGGAAAAACCTGGTAAAAGAGACAAGAAATGTATATTACAGAAGGTCTCTGCCAAAAGAGCGTGTCGTTCTGGAACAGCTTGCAAAGGGGCCTATGGAAGACGGGCATTATGCAACGATTCCGGACAGTTCTCTGGTGTTGAGCGTTATCACAGCAGATAAGATCTGCTATATTAACATGAACAGTACATTTCAGGATGAAACAACAGAGGTTGGAGAAAATATTTCCATTTATTCGGTTGTGAATTCAATCATTGATTCCTGTGATGTTGATCGTGTTCAGATATCTATTGAAGGCAGTACCGATGGAAATTTCCAGGACAGTCTGCCGTTATACAAATTCTATGAAAAAAATGAAGATCTGATCGCACAGGATGAGGAAGAAAAAGAGTCCTGATGTGGTTAGCAGCAGGAAATATTTGGTGTCGTAATGGCTGAAATGTCTCCTGTTGTGTTTTTATACAGAAAGGATGGCTTATGAAAAGACGCCCGGTGTGTCTTGTGAGCCTGTTACTGATGTTCTGTATATGGTTCATGGATCTGGCGGGGATTACACAGATCAGTGGAAATCCCCTTCCGGTATCTGTGCAGAATTATATCGAAGAACATTCAGAAGCTGTTATCTGCGGGGAGATACAGCAATATCAGGCTACAGATTATTCTCTTTCTGTCTATCTGAAACATGTCTGTCTGATCGTCGGATCAGAAAAAATTCCCATAAAAAATTTAAAAGTATTTTTAAAATCGAATAAAGAACTTCCAATTGGAACTAAGGTGAAAATTTCCGGAAAACTGGAAGAGGTTTCCGGACCGCGAAATCCGGGAGAATTTGATTCCAGGTTATATTATGCCTGTCAGAAAATCTATTATTTTATGAAAAACGGAGAGGTTTTGGCGTGGAGTGATGGCTATTCCAGATATGGACAGTTTATGCAGAACCTGAAAAAGCGAATGATGGAGACGCTTGAACTGGCCGCGGAAGATGATGCAGGTGTTTTTGAAGCAATGCTTCTCGGCGAAAAGACAAATCTGGAAGATGAGGTCAAAATCCGTTACCAGATGGCTGGAATCATACATATACTGGCAATTTCCGGACTGCATATCAGTGTGATGGGGATTGGATTTTTTGATCTTCTGAAAAAAGCAGGACTTGGAAATATAGCGGCTGGGATGCTGGCGCTTATTGTTCTTCTGCAATATGGAATCCTTACCGGAGAGAGTGTATCTGCGATGCGGGCGGTATGCATGTTTCTGCTGGCGGTGGGAGCAAGGATTGCGGGAAGGACGTATGACCTTATGACGGCACTGGCAGTGTCGGCTGTTCTTTTATTGCTGGATGCACCTGCAAATCTGTATAACAGTGGTTTCTGGCTGTCGTTTGGAGCAGTTGCGGGTCTGGGTGTTGTGGCACCGGTGCTGACGGGATATATCAAGACAGAAAAACGGCTGGTCGGGACAGTTACGAAAACACTGGTATCTTCAATAGCTGTGCAGATGACGACTCTTCCGATCATGCTGCGAATCTACGGGGAGATTTCGCTTGCCGGATTTTTTCTGAATCTTTTGGTGCTGCCGACGGTCAGTGCGGTATTGGTCAGTGGGATTGCAGCTGTTGCTGTTGGAATGGTATCCGGCAGTATGGCGGTTTATGTAGTGATGCCGGGAAGGGTGTTGCTTTTTGTATATGAAAAACTCTGCGAAGTGGCAGCTGAGATTCCGTTTTGTACCTGGATCGCAGGCAGTCCGGAGTTGTGGCAGTGTGTGTGGTATTATGTGTTGTTGTTTGGAGAAATTGGAATTTTATGGAAGTGCCGGAGAGCAGCTGCATGGAGGAGGCGTGCAGGCAGGAGAGAAGAGGAAAATGATGAATTCATGCAGGAGAAAACGATTGATGTGGATGTGAACATATATCTGAGGAAATATCAATTGTTTTCAGGTATTGCAGGAATTGTGATGATGGTTGGTGTGATAGTCCTCATTTATCGTCCATCTGGAAATTTAAAGATCACATGTCTTGATATCGGACAGGGAGATTGTATTTCCGTTCAGCTTCCGCTGGGAGAATATTTTCTGATTGATGGCGGCAGCAGCAATAAAAAGAATATTGCACGTTACCAGATTCTGCCATATCTTAAAAATCAGGGAATCAGTGTGGTTGATGCAATCCTGATCTCACATACGGATAATGATCATATCAGCGGGGTCCTGGAGCTGTTTGATTATATGAGTGAGCATCTTACATCTGTGCGGGTGAATAATCTGATCCTGCCGGAATGGGGACAACCGGATGAAGCATATCAGCAGCTGGTGGATAAAGCACAGACAGCAGGGGTAAATGTGCAGAAAGGAAGGAAAGGAGAGAGTCTGCAGATTGGAGATGCGTTGTTTCAGTTTCTTTCACCGGAGAAGGGAGCATCAGGAGTAGATACGAATGAAGAGGGTATGGTTGTTAAGTTGACATACGATGGATTTAAAGGGCTGTTTGTCGGGGACATCGGAGCAGAGACAGAGAAAAAACTGTTACCGGAATTTGAGGATGTGGATTTCCTGAAAGTGGGGCATCATGGTTCCAGATATTCGACCTGTCAGGAGTTTCTGGATGTAGTGCGGCCGGAATTGGCTGTAATCTCCTGTTCTGCGACAAATACTTACGGACACCCGTCAGAAGAGACGATTGAACGTCTGAAAGATGCCGGGGCGAAGATCTGGTATACGATGAAAGAAGGAGCAGTGACGGTGAGTACGGATGGTCGGAAAGTATGGACGGATATATTTATTCATTGAGAAATAAGGTAAAATCGTCTATACTAGATTGATAGTGAGTATTTTGTTTTTGTTCGCGGAAACCAGATGGTTGTGAACAGTAACATTTTTAGCAGGAGGTTTCACAGGAAGTGAAAAATTTACAGGAAGACATCAAGACAGGAAATTTCAAAAATGCATATCTTCTGTTCGGAGAGGAAGCTTATCTGAGGATTCAGTATAAAGAAAAGCTGATCCATGCTTTGAATCCGGATGATAATACGATGAATTTCAGTAAGTATGAGGGCAAGGGGATTGAGGTACGGGAAATGATCGATCTCTGTGAGACGATGCCTTTCTTTGCGGATTATCGTGTGGTTCTTGTGGAAAACTCCGGTTTTTTTAAGAATAAATGTGATGAACTTGCGGATTATATGAAGACGCTGCCGGATTATCTGCGGATCATTTTTGTGGAAGAGGAAGTCGATAAGCGAAGTCGTATGTATAAGGCGGTGAAGAACTGCGGACGGATCGTGGAGTTTGCAAAGCAGGATGAAAAGACGCTGATGCGGTGGGCTGCAGGAATCCTGGCGAGAGAGGGACGTAAGATCACGACCAGGGATATGGAACTTTTTCTGACAAAGACCGGCACGGATATGGGAAATATTCGTATGGAGCTGGAAAAACTGATCACATATACGATGGGGCAGGATATTGTAACGCGGGAAGATATCGAGGAAATCTGCACGACAAGGACAGAGAATAAGATTTTTGATATGGTGCGTGCGGTTACGGAACGAAATCAGAAGAAGGCACTGGATTTATATAATGACCTTCTGACGCTGCGGGAGCCGCCGATGAGGATTCTGTTCCTTCTGTCGAAGCAGTTCCGGCAGATGTGTCTTGGAAAGAAGATGGCAGGAGAGGGTGCATCTCAGAACGAGATTGCGACCAGACTTGGAGTGCCATCGTTCGCGGCGAGAAATATACTGGCGTGTGCAAGAGCGTACAGTGTAGAGGAGCTTGAGCAGGCGGAGGAGGATTTTGTTGAGACGGAGGAGGCTGTGAAGACCGGAAGACTGCAGGATGTACTGAGTGTGGAATTACTGATAGTGAAATATAGTACTGAGAGAAATAAATAGAATGTATAACAGGTGTGATGAAATATAGTGGCAGAGAGACAAAATCTCCAACAGTATATGTCACCCGTAAGCAGTTTCGATATCTGGTTGTACTAGGTTATAATCTGTCTGCTAAAATCATTCAGAAACATCAGCAAACTCGCTGACGCTCAGACAGAGCTTCTGTTTCTGAATAACACAGGCATCTGATAACCAAGGACAACTGCAGATATCTGCAAAGGCTTATGGGTGGCATATCTGTTGAGATTTTTGATTTTG
>CAVBPN010000140.1:7223-12914 GCA_963597235.1 bacterium | reverse complement strand
GACCGGGCGGCGAAAATCTTTGCACCAATATACATAGGTGTCTTGACACCTAACATGTCGGGTAGTATAATCACAAATCAGAAAACATACAAATACACAAAAATACAAAACCCAACAGAAAATCCGGCATCAACCGGTATGAGGAAACAAGAATGAAAGAAAATTACGATGTCATTATCGTAGGAACAGGAGCAGCAGGCCTTTACTGTGCGCTGAATCTCCCTTCCAGAATGAAAGTACTTATGCTTACAAAACAGCAGGCAGACCAGTCTGACTCCTTCCTGGCACAGGGCGGTATCTGCATGCTCAGAGGAGAAGAAGATTATAACGATTATTTTGAAGATACCATGCGCGCAGGTCATTACGAAAACGATGCAAAAGCAGTCGAGCTGATGATCCGCAGTTCCAACAGTATCATTCGAGATCTTTTACAGAGAAATGTCACATTTGAACGGACAGAAACAGGAGAACTGGACTTCACCAGAGAAGGCGCACATTCCCAGCCACGAATCCTTTTTTATGAAGATATCACCGGTAAACAGATTACACAGACACTTCTGAATCAGGCACTGACAAGAGACAACATCGAAATCTGTGAATATATGACCATGGTAGATATTATTTCCAAAGATAATATCTGTGGCGGTGTGATCGTCATGGATGAAAAGAATGAGGTATATCCGGTCAGAGCACCATATATCGTACTGGCATGCGGCGGTCTTGGCGGCCTTTATAAAAACTCCACGAACTTCCCGCATATCGCAGGCGACGGACTTGGAATTGCCATGAAACATCAGGTGGTGCTTGAACATCTGGATTACATACAGATTCATCCGACGACACTCTATTCACATAAGCCAGGACGCCGTTTCCTGATTTCCGAATCTGTCAGAGGAGAGGGGGCTCTTCTGTACGACAAGAATGGACAACGGTTTACAAATGAACTGCAGCCACGAGATCTGCTCAGCGAGGCAATTTTTGCACAGATGAAAAAAGACGGCACCGATTTCGTATGGGAAGATATGCGTCCGCTGGGTGAAGAAACCATCATGAAACATTTTCCGAATATTTTCCACAGATGCGTAGAAGAAGGATTTGATCCGCGCAAAGAGCCGATTCCGGTCGTTCCGGCACAGCATTATTTTATGGGCGGAATAAAAGTTGATCTTGGAAGCCGAACTTCCATGAAGGGACTGTATGCCTGTGGTGAGACAAGCTGCAATGGGGTGCACGGTAAAAACCGCCTTGCAAGTAACTCACTTCTTGAATCTCTGGTCTTTGCAAGACGCGCTGCAGATGATATCATATTTGGAAGAAAACCAGACTCGTGCAGACCGGGTACTATAGATCTGAAACCATATGAAGACAGAGAAGCAGTGCTGAATGTTTATCATGAAATGGTTTTAAATGAAATCGAAAGGATGAAGAAGAGTCATGAATGAAATTACAATGAAAATGCAGGCTGATCAGCTGCTCCGTATGGCACTGCAGGAAGATATCACAAGCGAGGATGTTTCCACAAATGCAGTTATGCCGACAGCAACAAAAGGAAGCGTAGACCTGATTGCAAAAGAAGACGGTGTCGTTGCCGGACTTGATATTTATGCAAGAGTATTTACGATCCTGGATGAGAAAACAGAGATTGATTTTCACTGCAAAGACGGTGAGGAAGTAAAAAAAGGCGAACTGATGGCAACGGTAACGGGTGATATTCGTGTTCTTCTTTCCGGAGAACGAGTAGCATTGAATTATCTGCAGAGAATGAGCGGTATCGCAACGTACACCAGACAGGTTACAAAACTTCTGGAAGGCAGCAATGTAACTTTGCTGGATACACGTAAGACAACACCAAACTGTCGTGTATTTGAGAAATATGCCGTAAGAGTTGGAGGTGGATGCAACCACAGATACAATCTTTCCGACGGAGTTCTTCTGAAAGATAATCATATCGGAGCAGCTGGAAGTGTTACGAAAGCGGTACAGATGGCAAAAGCGTATGCACCGTTTGTACGTAAGATCGAGATTGAAGTAGAGACACTGGATCAGGTGGAAGAGGCCGTAGAAGCCGGTGCTGATATCATTATGCTCGATAATATGACACCGGAAGTGATGAAGCAGGCAGTGGAACTGATCGATGGAAGAGCACAGACTGAATGTTCCGGAAACATCACAAAAGAAAATATTCAGAAAATCCGTGAGATCGGAGTTGATTTTGTTTCCAGCGGAGCTCTGACACATTCCGCACCGATCCTTGATATTTCCATGAAAAATCTTCATGCGTTATAAGGAGTCGAATGTATGAATACTGGAGAAAGACGTAGAGAAATTTTAAGAATCCTGAAACAGACAGAGACACCGGTGGCAGCGAGAGAACTGGCCGGAAAATTTGGCGTCAGCCGTCAGGTGATCGTGCAGGATCTTGCGGTGATCCGTGCATCAACACCGGGAATCCTTTCCACGACAAAGGGGTATGTCATGCAGCAGGACAGCAGCTGTACCCGTGAATTTAAGGTACGTCACAGCCAGGACAAAGCTGCCGGGGAACTGAATCTGATCGTGGACTGCGGTGGACATGTTAAAAATATCAGTATCAGTCACAGGGTTTATGGTCGTGTCAGTGCTGAGATGGATATCCGTTCAAGACAGGATGTGAATGAGTTTGTCCAGGCGCTGCAGAACAGCAGGTCTACAGTATTGAGCAGTGCGACTTCAGGATATCATTATCATCTGGTCGAAGCAGCCAGCGAAGAAAGACTGGATCTGATTGGGGAACAGTTGGAAAAAGCAGGATTTCTGGCACCACTTCAGCCGTGGGAACAGAATACCGAGAAAGGAAATATTAAGTTATGACAATACAGGAAATTCAGCAGGAGATCCTGCGGATGAAAAAAGAACAGGATGTTTGTATTCTGGCTCATGCTTATCAGGGTCAGGAGATTCTGGAAGTTGCAGACTATATGGGAGATTCTTATGGACTGAGTGTGCAGGCATCCAAGAGTAACTGCAAAGGTGTCATCATGTGCGGTGTCCGTTTTATGGCAGAGACATGTAAAATTTTAAGTCCGGAGAAGAAAGTCTGGCTTGCAAATCCGGTTGCAGGATGTCCGATGGCAGAGCAGCTGGACCTGGAGAGTCTGCGTAAATTAAAAGAAGAGCATCCGGGATATGCGGTTGTTGCTTATATCAATACTACTTCTGAATTAAAAACCGAGTGTGATGTCTGCGTAACATCTTCTTCTGCAGTGCAGATCTGCAGTAAACTGGAAAACGATAAGATTTTGTTTATTCCGGATCCGAACCTGGGGCGTTTTGTTGCAGAGAAACTTCCGGAAAAAGAATTTGCTTTCTATAAAGGCGGATGTCCAAGACATGTCATTATGAGTGCAAAAGATGTAGAAAAGGCAAAGAAAGCACATCCGGATGCATTGCTTCTGGTTCATCCGGAATGTCGCCAGGAAGTCGTAGAGTTGGCAGATTATGTCGGCTCCACAACCGGAATCATGGAATATGCAAAGAAGTCTCCGAATAAAGAATTTATCATTGGAACAGAGAACAGTATTGTAGAACATCTTCAGTTCGCATGTCCGGATAAACAGTTCTATCCGCTGTCCGTCATGCTGACCTGTATGAACATGAAGATCACAACACTGATGGATATTTATAACTGCCTGAAAGGAACAGGCGGAGAAGTGATCGAACTTCCGGAGAATGTCATGGAAGGCGCCGGACGGTGCATTCACCGTATGGTAGAGCTTGGAGGTTGAATATAAAGAAAGAATATGTCGAGCTGCTGGAAAGTATATTTTCAGCAGCTTGTTTTGTATGCGAGTTTATAAAAGGTTCGTGGACCAGACAGTAGACTTTTGTTGGGATTAGAACATAAAGAGTTGTTTTACTGTGTTCTATAAAAGATACTTTTTTTCGAAAGAAAAGTAACCATCGTTTATGATAAACTTAAGATAAATAAAGATGAAATGCATAAATATCATATGAGGAATTTAGGAGGGAAAGAAATGAGTGACAGATTTCCAAATGGTGTATATCCTGTAATGCTTACACCTTTTACAGAAAACAATGAAGTGGATTATGAGTCTTTAGGAAAACTTGTAGACTGGTATATTGAAAAAGGCGTTGCCGGTTTGTTTGCAGATTGCCAGTCCAGTGAAATGTTCTTTCTTTCTTTTGAAGAAAGAGTGAAAATCGGAAAATTTGTAAAAGATCGTGCGAACGGTAAAGTACCAGTGGTTACTTCGGGGCATATTTCGGACAGCCTTGAGGATCAGGCAAAAGAATTAACAGCAATAGCTGGCACTGGAGCGGATGCAGTGATACTTTTAACAAACAGGCTTGCAAAGGAGGAAGAGAGCGATGAGGTATGGCTGGAAAACCTGAAAAAGCTCCTCGACATGATTCCTCAGGATGTACCGCTTGGATTTTATGAGTGTCCATATCCGTACAAGAGGCTTGTATCGCCTGAATTGCTGAAATGGTGCGCAGATACCGGCAGATTTTATTTCATTAAAGATACAAGCTGTGAAGTTGATAATATGAAAGCAAAGCTTGAGGCAATTGAGGGAACTAACATGAAACTTTTTAATGCGAATACTGCTACTTTGCTTGAGACACTGGATATGGGAGCAGCAGGCTACAGTGGGGTAATGGCGAATTTTCATCCTGAGGTTTATGTAAAACTATGTGAGATTTATAAAGAGAATCATGCAGATGCACGTATAATTGCAGATTTTCTGACGGTTGCTTCAATGATCGAAAGACAGGTTTATCCACTTAATGCAAAATACTATCAGAAATCTATTGGAAATTTCAACTCAATACAGAGTCGAACTGTGTCTGCTGAATTATTAGATGCTACTGCAGTTCTGGAAGTAGAACAATTTATACGATACATTAGTGAAGCAAAGAAAAATATTTTGTAATTCGAATGCAAATAAAAAAGTAGGTGGAAATTGTTATGGTAGAAAGAGTATTCAACCAAAATGGATGGTTATACAGATTTCTGAACCGATTATGGGATATATTAGTGCTTAATGTACTTTTTATAGTCACCAGCATACCTCTTATTACATTAGGGACATCGATATCAGCATTGTTCAGTGTTACTTTGAAAGCGGTTAAAAGTGAAGAATCATATATTGTAAGAAGTTATTTTACCGCATGGAAAGAAAATTTTAAAAAGTCAACGATAATGTGGCTGTTCTATGCAGCAGCCGGAATTATACTTGCAATCGATATATTTATAATTGGTGCAAACAGTGGATCGACCGGAAAAATATTTGCTTTTTTTGGCGGCATTGTAGCTATAGTCTGGATACTGATCGGAGTATATTTGTTACCGCTTCAGGCACGATTTGAAAATACGATCACAAATACGGTGTTTAATTCTCTTTTGATCGCAATAAAATTCATGCCGAATACGTTAATGATCATTGGTATATTTGCAATGTTTCCACTTCTTGGAATCGTGATAGCGATACTTATTCCATCGGTTTTTTCGTGGTATTGTTCTCTGCTTTTTTTTATTGGATTTGCAGGTAGTGCGTATTTAAGTTCCTTCATCTACCGGAAGGTATTTGACAGGTTGCTGTCCGATGATGAAAAAAATAATCAAAGTGCACAATAAATGTGACGGCTTGCGTAGAAAATATGAAAAAGTGACTATAGAATACGTAGAAA
>CAVBPN010000140.1:1926-7213 GCA_963597235.1 bacterium | reverse complement strand
AAAGTTACTAGAACTGATGCTAGAATCAAAACATCAAAGATACATAACACAAACTAATGGATTGAAGGAGGAAAAATTAATGAAGAAAAAACTATTTAGCATTCTCTTGAGCGTGGCTATGCTTGGGTCGGCATTGTGCAGTACGGTATATGCTGCTGAAACGGAAACGGCAGATACTGAAGCGACAGAAAGTACAGGAGGAAGCAGCACGGATCTCGAAGATGTGTCTGAACCGGTAACACTTTCCATGATGGTTACAACACGTCCGACTACTGATTCAAAGGACTTTTATCTTGATATTCTTCCGGAACTTGTACATGAGAGATTTCCGAATATTACGATTGAGGTAGAGCAGCTTCCAACAGATCAGTACAAACAGACTGTAAGACTGAAATTTGCAAGCGGTGAAGGACCGGATTTATTTACCTGGTGGGCACAGAAACAGTTAGAGGATCTTGTAGAAGCGGATTATGTAAAAGACCTTTCCGACTTTGATAAGCTTGGAAAATTTAAAGAGTCAATTACCGAGACATACAGCTTTGATGGTAAAACATATGGTGTTCCACTTGGAACAAGTTTCCTTACCACATGGTATAACAAAGACATGTTTAAGGAAGTAGGATATGATACATATCCTACAAACTGGGATGAATTTATTGATGTATGTGCGAAACTTAAAGAAAAAGGTTATACTCCTATTACATGTGGCGATAACTCAAGCTTCGTAATTCAGTTTGCATTATATCAGATTGGTGCTTCTGAAATTTATGCAGAAAATCCTGATTTTGATACACAGCTTTATACAGGCGAGACCAAGTTCACAGACGAATGTTGGGTAGAAACAGTTGAAAAACTTAAATATCTTTATGATCAGGGATATGTAGTAGAGGATTCTCTTGGACTTTCACAGGATCAGAGCCGTCAGCTTTTTGTAGATGGTGAGGCAGCAATGATTTTTGACGGAAGTTTTGGTTATACAACTCTTATGGCAGAGGGTGCAACAAGCTTTGAAAGAGGAATGTTCTGTGTACCATCAAATGCGGAAGATTCTGAATTTGTTTACAATCTGACTCCGGCTAACTGCCTGTGTACGAACAATAATTCAGATGAACTGAAACAGCAGGCTTGTGATCTTGTAATGGAGTACTGGTTCGATGAGAGCTCAGATCTGTTTGAGGCATGGACCGAAAATACAACAGATATTATTTGTTATGAAGGCGTTTCTGATTCACGTGATCTGATCAATGAATATCTTGATCAGTACAGTGAATATCAGAACATCTACAACTTGAACAATGCATGGCCAGAAGGCGTTTCAGATGAAATGTGTTCCGTATTCCAGGAAGTAATTACCGGAGATGCGACAGCAGAGGATGTTTGCCAGGCAATGCAGGACAAATTTGATGAATTAGTTGAATGATCGATTATGCCTGTATCAGAATAAAAAACTTACTGCGATGAAACATTAAAGGAGGCTGCTGCACAAAATGAGATAAGTTGAGTGCAGTGGTCTTTTTTATAATGTAAAAGTTGCTGAAAGGAGAGAGAAATGGTAGATAAAAAGAAACGAAATATATTGTTGATGTTTATCATTCCGGCATTGGTGTTTTATGTGATTTTCTGGATTTCTCCGGTATTGATGGCATTTTATTATGGACTTACAAACTGGAAGGGAACGGGAAACTACGATTTTGTCGGATTGAAGAATTTTAAGATTCTCATTGAAAAAGGAACACTTTTTAATTCGATGGGTAATACAATAAAATATGCATTGTTTGTTGTTGTATGGGGAAATCTTCAGGCACTTATATTGGCACTTATACTTAATATGAAACTCCGTGCCAGAGGAGTATTCAGGACGGTCTTTTATATTCCGGCATTATTTAGTACTATTGTAGTAGCATTTCTGTGGGGATATGTATATGCTCCTCATTATGGACTGTTGGCGGAGTTGTTTGAAACATTCAGTCTGGGAAAGGCACCAAATTTACTGGGCACTAAAGGAGTATCACTTTTTGCATCAGCATTTGTTGAGACATGGAAAACTTCCGGAACAATGACAATCATATATCTGGCAGGTCTTCAAAATATTTCAGAGGAAGTAATAGAATCGGCAAAAATAGACGGATGTACGGGATTTCAGGCAATTCGTTATGTGAAGATTCCTATGTTGGCTAATACGATCACAGTTAACGTAATGCTGGGGCTCATCGGCGGCTTCAAATCATTTGACTATGTATTTGCGCTCACCAGTGGCGGACCTGGAAAATCATCTTCTACATTAATGTATAGCATTTATAAGATGGCATTTATGGAAATGCAATATGGTAAGGCAGAGGCGTTGGCTGCGATGGCATTTGTATTTATATTAATCGTATCTATCATAGCACTGAAGATTATGAAGAGAAAGGAGCTTGAGGCATAATGAAGAAAAGCAATAAAAGAGAAATCATTGTTACTGTTGCACTTGCAGTCTTTTTTCTGATTTTCCTTGCACCAATCATAATTGCATTGTCAGGTTCTTTCAGACATCTGACAGATACATCAAATTATCTGAGATTGTTTACAACTTTTACACTGGAGAGTTATAAAAAAGCATTTGAGAAAATGTATTATTTCAGATCTCTTAAGAATAGTTTGCTTATTACAATTATCAGCGTGATCCTGTTATTGACTTTTTGTTCTATGGCGGGATATGCCATAGCTCGATTGAAGGGGAAACTTGGAGATTTTTTCCAGATTTTCTTTCTGGCTGGAATGATCGTATCTGCGCAGATGTCAATTATTCCTATGTACAAAATTGTAAATCAGTTGGGAATTGGTAATACAGTTGCAGCTCCGATTGCACTTTATGTAACATCAGCATTGCCATTTTCGATATTCCTGTATACAAACTTTATAAAATCCGGAGTTCCGTATAGTCTGGAAGAAGCGGCAAGAATTGATGGAGCGAGTATTCCGTTTACTTTTGTAAGGATTGTGATTCCGCTTACTAAACCGGCATTGTCATCACTTGTTATCACTCAGGGAGTTCCTATCTGGAATGATTTTTTCTTTGGCATGTTATTCCTGTCAAGTCCTACGCAGAAGACTCTTCCGTTGATGATGCTTAATTTTATCGGAGATATGGAAAATGCAACACAGTGGAACATGCTTTTTGCCGCTTGTTTCCTGAGTGCTTTACCTATACTTATCATATATGCTTTCCTGCAGAGATATTTTGTAGGAGGTTTAACTGTTGGTGCAGTTAAAGGATAAGATTGTTTGATTAAAAAGAATAGAATCGGTATAATGTTGGTATGATTTTTAACAGACCAAAATATGGAGGCGTTTATGAAATTTGTAAAAAAAATTCGCTTTAAGTATCTTGTGGGCTTATTGTCAGTATCCATTGTTCCGATTTTATTCTTTTCTTTTTATTCACTGCAAAGTAACAGAAAATTTTATAATACTCAGGTAGAGCAGGCAAGCCGAAATGAAGTTCGAAGAATTACAAACAGAATTAATGGAAATTATGAGGATGTAAAGAATATTTTGAATTCTCTGTTATTTAGTACATATGACGGTGAAAATCTGATGACAACTCTGTGCAGTCAGGAAGTTTCCGGGGGAAAGGTCACACAGAGTCAGCGGCTGAAAAATTACAGGATGTTTAAATATATATGTTCAAACCTGCTGGAAAATGCCAATAATGTTGATGGGGTGTATCTGTTTTGTGAAAATGATCATGTCTATTCGTATATGGTTAACCAGAATTATGGAATTGAACGTCAATATAAAAATGATGACTGGTATAACGAGCTGATCAACAGTACGAGTAGTCTTGAGATTTCTGATATGGTCAATATTAATGCTAACATCTATGGGAATACGGGAAACTGTTTCCTGGCTGCACGTAAATTTCAGAGCGTAAAAAATGATCATACAGCGGTTCTTGCAGTGGTTTGTAAGGACTCGATTTTTGATGATGTGAGCGGAGATAACAACCTTCCATGGGGGAAGTCGCTCATAGTGGACGGTGATGGAAATGTAGTATGGGGTGAATGTGATGATATCAACCTTACACAGGACGAGTTGAAGCAATTGAGCATGAAAGAAAATGACGATAGCGGTATGCTTCATACAGATGATGTGCAGACGGCTGTTATATATGGAAAATTGGATATTAATGACTGGGTTGTAGTATCAGATATCTCATTTGAGTCATTTTACGGTGTTTTCATGAATAATACGTATATTTTGATCATACTGATCATTTTGGACGTTATAGCAATTGCGTGGATTGTAGTTTATATGGACAGAAAACATATACGACCTATTGTTCATTTGGCTAATATTATGGGAACCAGTACGGAACAGGGGTTTCTGTTTCATAACGAATATAAAGGCAGAGAAGATGAAATTGGAATATTGTATGCTTATTATGAAAAAATGTTAAATAAAATTGATACCCTGATCAAGGAGAAATATGAAAATGAGATAAAAATACTTAAGTCACGACTGCGAAATTTAACATCACAGATTAATGCGCATTTTATCTTTAACACGTTGGAAAATATCTCCTGTCTTGCTCAGATCGAAGGTAACAGACAGATCGGGACTATGTCAAAATCGTTAGGAGATATGCTCAGATACAGCATGGACGTGGATGGAGATTTTGTGCGTTTAGATAAAGAAATTGAGCACATTTCCAATTATCTGAATGTTCAGGAAGTAAGATTTGATAATGAAATTTACTTAAATCTGATGCTGGAAAAAGGAACAGAAAAACGCAAGGTTATGAAGTTTATGCTGCAGCCTATTGTGGAGAATGCTATCGAACATGGAATGGGAAATCAGGAAGAACCCTTTGTGATTACAATTGCTGCATGCATGGATGACGAAGATATGGAGATCAGAATTGCTGACAGCGGAGTTGGGATGGATAAAGAAACGCTTGACAAAGTCAGAAGACGTATCTATGAACCATCAAAAGTAGAGGAGGATATGAAATATTTCAATATAGGACTTGTTAATATACATGAAAGAATACAGCTTTTATTTTCTGCTGAATATGGTCTTGGCATAGAGAGTGAAAAGGATGAGGGAACGACAGTGATTCTGCGGATTCCGTGGATGTAATGGACATTAAGGGATGTGAGCTAGATGTATACTTATATAATAATAGATGATGAAAAACTGATACGGCGGGGACTTATCAGCAAAGTTGGTGAAATTGAATCAGAAACATTTGAATGTATCGGGCAGGCTTCAAATGGCGCTGAAGGTCTGGAGGTTATTGGAGAGG
>CAVBPN010000140.1:0-1916 GCA_963597235.1 bacterium | reverse complement strand
GATATGAAAATGGCAAGAATGGATGGGGTGGAATTTCTCCAGAAACTTTCAGAAATAAAGCCGGGAATTCCTGTAATAGTTATCAGTGGATACAAAGCCTTTGATTATATGAATCAGGCAATCGAACAAGGTGTTATAGGATATGTCCTGAAACCTTTTTCAACGAAGGAAATTGAAAAACAGCTGCTCAAAGCTGTTTCAAGAATAGAGCAGCAGAGAAACGTCGCAAAGATGCAGGAGAAAGTCAATACTATAGAACGCCAGACAGAAGGTAAAGAAATACTTCAGTTCATAACGAAACCCTGGCAGGAAGAAAATAAAACAGCAGGTAGAGATTTTTCGGATCAATGGCATATTTTAGTGAATATTTGTACAAACAAGCCGGAATTTATGAATATTCTCTGGAAATGTGTAAATGAGAGTATGGGCGAATCCATATCGCTTTGTCTTGATGATCCGGCAGATTCCGGACAATATTTTTTATTATGTTCCGGAACCCAGGCTGAAATACAGAACAGTAAAAAGAAGGTGGAAAATCTTCTGGATAAGTTAAAATTAAAAACTCTTGGCTATAAATTATTTGTCTCGATTGGAAAAGCAATATATGGTTTTACCGATTTGAACAAGTTATATCAGAAAAACGAAAAAATGATGAGAGACGTGTTCCTTACCAAAAATTTTCAGGTTTTTAACGAGGATACCTACTCATATACAAGAAAAGATATTTACACTGACGATAATGTAAGGGATGTAATGGTTGCCCTGAAATATAATAAAGAAAAGAAGGATCTGATTTTAAAAAAGTTCTTTCAGGGATTTAATATTGAAAAACATACCTTACGAGACATTGGCTTTGCTGTAAAAATGTTATTGTCAAGGGTTGATGACTGGGCACTGCAGAACCAGATCGAAACAGATGATATTATGGGTGTTTTTTATAAACGTTACAGATACCAGAGCAATCTTGAAAAGATGGAAAAAGAAGTTTCGGGTTATATTAATTTGATTACAATGTCAGTTGAGAGGAAAAATGGAAGCAGTGAATATATATATGAAAGTATGATCAAATATATAGAAGGGCATTATGATGAAAAAATTACTTTACAGACACTGGCTGAACAATTTTATGTTTCAGCTGCCTGGTGCAGCAATATTTTGAAAGCAAAAACAAACAAAAGTCTTCCTGTTTACCTTACGGAAATTCGAATTTCGCGGGCAAAGGAACTGCTTGACGATACAGATATGAGTGTTGATCAGATTTCTCGGGAAATTGGCTATCCGAATCCAAAATATTTTTTTCGTACATTTAAGCAGATGACAACATTTACACCTATTGAATACAGAAATCGGAGAAAGTAATCAATGTTTTATAATAAGAGTACTTCAAAAGAACTTGACAGAAATTTGTTCCTAAATCCTACCAGCGAATACAGAGGGGCTCCATTCTGGGCGTGGAATACCAGGCTTGATAAAGCAAAGCTTAAGAAGCAGGTTTATCAGTTTAAAGAAATGAGAATGGGCGGTTTTCATATACATTGCAGGGTAGGCCTGAATACAGAATATCTGGGTGATGAATTTTTTGATTGTGTCAAAGCGTGTGAGATGGAGGCGAAAAAGGAAAAACTTTATTGTTATCTCTATGATGAAGACAGATGGCCCTCTGGAAGTGCAGGCGGGATAGTAACAAAAGAAAAAAAATACAGAACCAGATTCCTTGTCTTTTCGCCAAAAGGTTATAAGGAATCTTCAGAAAACTCTTATATGGCGGCTGCGAAAGCTGTGAGGAGTCATGACAGATTATATCTGGGATCATATGAGGTTAAGCTTGATAAAAATGGGTTTTTAGCAGATTATCATAAAACAAGTTCCATTAGTGGCCCTGATACATGGGAGGCATGGCTTGAAGTCTCTGGCGA
>CAVBPN010000139.1:921-10455 GCA_963597235.1 bacterium | reverse complement strand
CAGGTTTTATAAGGCCTGCAAAGTGATTTTTAATTATTCAACTGTCAAACTCCCGAGCAGATAACAGCACCAGTGATAATGCATCTGCAGATACAGCAGCTACAGAAAACACGGAAAACAACTAAAAAACTGCTTGCAATGGACAGGAATGTATAGTATAATCAATAGCGTTGTAAAAAAAGATGGTCCTCTGTTACAGATCATGTATTAAGAACATCCAGATAAGAATAGGAGAAAATAAAATGAACGACATCATTAAAAACATCGAGTCTGCTCAGTTAAAAGCAGAAGTACCGGAATTCCGTGTAGGTGACACAGTAAGAGTACACGCACTGATCAAAGAAGGAAACCGCGAAAGAATTCAGATCTTCGAGGGAACAGTTCTTAAAAGACAGGGTGGAAGCACCAGAGAAACTTTCACAGTAAGAAAGAGTTCCAATGGTGTTGGTGTAGAGAAGACATGGCCGCTTCACTCCCCACACGTTGTTAAAGTAGAAGTTATCCGTCAGGGTAAAGTTCGCCGTGCTAAGCTGAACTACCTGAGAGACCGCGTTGGTAAAGCTGCTAAAGTTAAAGAACGCGTTAGATAAGAAAATTTCAAAGGTTTCAAAAGAAGGGACAATAACGACAGCTATTGTCCCTCTTTTTCCATTATGGGAGAACAGCTATGGAGATTAAAAACTGGAAAGAACATCCCAAAGTTCAGGAAGTAAAAGAAAAGTTTGAAAACGAAAAGGTCCGTAATTCCATGCGATGGATCTTTCAGATCATAGTAACGCTGGTGTTTTCGGCAGTTGTTGCGATTATGATGTTTCAGACAGTTACGATGCAGGAAAGTTCAATGGAACCGACGCTCTCTGTTGGAGACCGTTTTTTTATAAATAAAGCAGTTTATAAATTTTCTTCTCCGCAGAGGGGGGATATGATCGTATTCCGCACAAGTGCGAGTGATGATGCGGCTCTGCATATCCGACGGGTGATCGGACTTCCGGGTGAAACGGTGCAGATATCGGGAGGAAGGATCCTGATCAATGGAGAAGTATATAACGAAGGAAAAGATTTTCCGATGATCACGAATCCGGGACTTGCAGCGACGACCGTTACATTGGAGTCAGGAGAGTATTTTGTTCTCGGAGATAACAGAAATAACAGTGAGGACAGCCGATATGCGGATATCGGCATGGTCCGTAAGAGATATATTGTAGGCAAGATCTGGTTCACATGTTCCCCGTTTGAAAAACTGGGATTTACGAAAGGTTAGGTAATATATGAACGTACAGTGGTATCCTGGTCATATGACCAAGGCAAAAAGACAGATGCAGGAAGATCTGAAACTGATCGACCTGATCATAGAGCTGGTAGACGCCAGAGTGCCTCTTTCCAGCAGAAACCCGGATATCGATCAGCTTGGACAGAATAAATCCAGACTGATCCTTTTGAATAAGGCTGATCTGGCAGATGAGAGACAGAATGAAGCGTGGAAAGAATACTTTCAGCAGAAGGGATTCCATGTGGTAAAAGTGGATTCCAGAAATGGTTCCGGAATGAAAACGATTCAGAATGTGATTCAGGAAGCATGTAAGGAAAAAATCGAGCGTGACCGCCGTCGTGGAATCAAGAACCGTCCGATCCGTGCGATGGTTGCAGGAATCCCGAATGTAGGTAAGTCTACGTTTATTAATACATTTGCAGGAAAAGCCTGTGCAAAGACCGGAAACAGACCTGGTGTGACAAAGGGAAAACAGTGGATTCGTCTGAATAAGAATGTGGAACTTCTGGACACACCTGGAATTCTCTGGCCGAAATTTGAAGATCAGCAGGTTGGAATCCGTCTGGCGTGTGTCGGCTCTATAAAAGATGATATCCTGAATATGGAAGAGCTTGCACTTTGGCTGATCGAACATCTGAGAACAAATTATAAAGGACTTCTTGAGAAGCGTTACGGAATTTCTGAAGAGGGAACAGCAGTTGAACTTCTTGGAGAGATTGCCAGAGCACGTGGATGCCTTAAAAAGGGAGAAGAACTGGACTACGTGAAGGCTTCCGGACTCCTTTTTGACGATTTTAGGGGTGGTAAGATCGGACGTGTCACTCTTGAATGGGTGGAGCAGGAGAAAAGCGAATGAAAACGATCGGTGAGATAAAAGAAGAGTTTTCGGCAGTGCAGGAATCGGACTGGGAACAGATCTGTAAAATATATGAGGACGATTCGAGAGGTGGCGTGCAGAAACTGGTGCAGCAGTATCATAAGAAGATTGAAGCACTGGAAAAAGAAAAACTTCGTATGGAACAGATGATGCAGTTTGAACATAAATATGAACATCTGGGATATCTGTGCGGGATCGATGAGGTGGGAAGAGGTCCGCTGGCCGGTCCGGTGGTGGCATGTGCCGTGATTCTTCCGAAAGATCATCATATTCTTTATCTGAACGATTCAAAGAAGCTGACAGCACACAAACGAGAAGAACTGTATGAGGTGATCGTGCGGGAGGCTGTTGCAGTAGGTCTTGGAATGGCAAGTCCGGCAAGAATCGATGAGATCAATATTCTGCAGGCAACTTACGAGGCAATGCGGCAGGCAGTGGGTAAACTTGCAGTTATGCCACAGCTTCTTCTGAATGATGCAGTTACGATTCCGGGAATTGATATACCGCAGGTGCCGATCATTAAAGGCGATGCGAAGAGCGCTTCGATCGCGGCAGCGAGTATTGTTGCGAAAGTTACAAGAGACCGCCTGATGGTGGAATATGATAAGACGATGCCGGAATATGGATTTGCCTCAAATAAAGGATATGGTTCTGCGGAACATATAAAAGCATTACAGAAATATGGCCCGACTCCGATCCACCGTGCAAGCTTTATTACACATTTTGTCTAAAGAGTACGGAACAATCCGTAATATTACATAAGATACCTACACATAAATAAGAAAAGAGAGAGAGAATCTGAGTATCAATAAGCGTAGAATAGGCAGCTGCCATGAAGAACAGGCGGCTGCCTTTCTGAAAAAACAGGGCCTTTTTATTGTGACAAAGAATTTTCACTGTAAAAGCGGCGAGATCGATCTGATTGCCAGAGACGGAAAGTATCTGGTATTTGTGGAAGTAAAATACCGCAGCAATAACGGTCAGGGAAATGCGTCGGCGGCAGTGGACTGGCATAAACAGAGACGAATCAGTCGGGCAGCACAGTTCTTTTTGGTAAGATATGGTTGCGGTGAACCACCGTGCCGCTTTGATGTAGTGGCGATCGATGGTGAAGATATCCAATGGATAAAAAATGCATTTGATTATTGCGGATGACGGATAAAAGATATTACTGCTGTAAAAACAGTCATGCAGCATAAAGGAGCAGAAGATGAAAGAGATTAAATGGCATGAGGGAGTAAAACCTCATATGCAGATAAATGAGAATAAAGGAGTTACCTGGCTGAGTTATCCGGTGTTTGAGCAGTTTACGGATATTGTACACGCATTCAGTACCAGGCTTGGCGGAGTGAGTCAGGGAATCTATTCATCTATGAATCTCAGTTTTACAAGAGGTGATGAGGATGCGGCGGTTCATGAGAACTATCGGAGACTTGCAGATGCAGCGGGATTTAAAGCAGAGGATATTGTGACCTCTGATCAGACACATACGGCGAATGTGCGTGTGGTAACAGAAGAGGATCGGGGGAATGGGATTACAAAACCAAGACCATATACGGATGTGGATGGAATGATCACAAATGAACCGGGGCTTGTGCTTGCAACTTTTTATGCAGACTGTGTACCGCTGTATTTTGTGGATCCGGTGCACCATGCGATCGGACTGTCTCATTCCGGCTGGAGAGGTACGGTGGCAAAGATTGGAAAAGTGACAGTTGAGAAGATGAAAGAGGAGTATGGAACAGAGCCGAAAGACCTTTATGCTGCAATCGGTCCGTCTATCTGTCAGGATTGTTATGAAGTAAGCGAAGATGTGATTCTGGAATTTCAGAAGTCGTTTGAAGAAAAATACTGGGACTCATTGTTTTATAAAAAAGAGAACGGTAAGTATCAGTTGAACCTCTGGGAGGCAAATTATCTCATTATGTTAGAGGCGGGAGTGAAAGAAGAACATATTTCCATGCCGGGAATCTGTACCTGCTGTAATCCGGAATTCCTTTTTTCTCATCGTGCTTCACACGGAAAGAGAGGAAATCTGGGAGCATTCCTTGGAATCCGAAGAAAATAACAGATAAAATAGAATAGACACAATAAAAAGCGGGAGCTCCTTATGACAGGAACTCCCGTTTAAAATTAGCGTTTATTTACTTTTTCCATGAGTTCCATGATTTTTTCGTTATTGGAACGAACTTTTTCTACAGATACATCATGGTTGATGATGTCAATAATACTTGCAAGATATTTGCTCATGTTTGCTTCGATGTAGTATGGTTTTGTGAGAAGCTCCGGAAGACGATAGTTCAGGTTTGTGGTGATGACTCTGTCAATCCAGCCTTTCTCATAATATTCGTCAAATTTTGCAAGTCCTTCTGTAAACAGGCCATAAGTTGTACAGATGAATACACGTTTTGCTTTACGTTCTTTGATCTGTTTTGCAACATCCAGCATACTTTCTCCGGATGCGATCATGTCATCGATGATGACAACATCTTTACCTTCAACAGAATCGCCGAGGAATTCATGAGCAACGATCGGGTTCTTGCCGTTGACAACGGTGGAATAATCACGGCGCTTATAGAACATACCCATATCCACGCCAAGAATGTTGGAAAAGTATACGGCTCTTGACATAGCACCTTCATCCGGGCTGATGATCATCAGATGGTCGTTGTCCAGCTTGAAATCTTTGACTTCTTTTACCAGGGCTTTCAGGAACTGGTAGGTAGGGAAGAAGTTATCAAAACCATTCAGTGGAATCGCATTCTGAACACGCGGGTCATGTGCGTCAAAAGTAATGAAGTTGGAAACACCCATGTCTCTTAATTCCTGAAGCATCAGTGCGCAGTCCATGGATTCTCTCTTGGTACGGCGATGCTGACGGCCTTCATACAGGAATGGCATGATGACGTTGATTCTATGTGCTTTACCGGTTGCGGCAGAGATGATTCGCTTCAGATCCTGGAAATGGTTATCCGGTGACATATGGTTTTCGTGACCGCATACCTTATAGGTAAGGCTGTAATTTGTGATGTCTACCATGATGAAGAGGTCTGCACCACGAACAGATTCTTTGATGTGGCCTTTTCCCTCACCGGTACCGAAACGGATGATCTCGGAATCAACCAGGAATGACGGCAGGCTGTATCCCTGCGGAATCTGGCTTGGTTTCTTCTTGGAAATAAGTTCTTTACGGAATTTTACAAGTTTCTTGTCAACCTCCTTTGCCAGATTCTGACATCCTGCAAGTGCTACGATGCGAACTGGTGCTACAGGAGTTGATTTTTCAAGTAACTCTATATTTGGCATAATATTCCTCCTAGGTGTTGTTTTCAAACTGAGTCCTAATACATTTATAACATTTGCCCTAAATCCCGTCAAGGAATTTATTGATTTTTCACTACAGAATTGTTATAGTAGTAATATCCGGGTCACTATGCACAGGGGATTACTATGCGTATTTTTCGAAGATCCGGATATGGTAAAGTTAGAAAGGAATTTTATGAAAAAAAAGAAACATGTGATTTCCAGGGTTCTTCCGGGAAGTATCGGAGAAGAACTGGAACTGGAACCGGGAGATGTGCTGGCAGAGATCAATCACCAGCCGGTGGAGGATGTCTTTGATTATCGTTATCTCATGAATGATGAATATATAGAACTGCTGGTCGAGAAGGTGAATGGCGAGATCTGGGAGCTGGAAGTCGAAAAAGACTATGATGAGGATCTTGGCATTGAATTTGAGAACGGGCTGATGGACGATTATCGTTCCTGCAGCAATCACTGTATGTTTTGCTTTATCGATCAGATGCCGCCGGGCATGAGAGAGACACTGTATTTTAAAGATGATGATTCCAGACTTTCTTTTTTACAGGGAAACTATGTAACGCTGACAAATATGAGCCAGGAAGACATTGACCGTGTGATCAAGTATCACCTTTCGCCGATTAATGTATCTTTTCAGGCGATGAATCCGAAGCTTCGCTGCAAGATGCTGCATAATCGCTTTGCGGGAGATGCGCTTAAAAAGGTAGATCAGCTTTATGAGGCGGGAATTACCATGAACGGGCAGATCGTTCTCTGTAAAGGTGTTAATGATGGCGAAGAACTGGAATACAGTCTTCAGAAAATGTCAGAATATGCACCGATTCTTCAGAGCGTATCCGTCGTTCCGGTGGGTTTGACGAAATTCCGTGATGGTCTTTATCCATTGGAATCTTTTACAAAAGAAGAGGCGAAGGCAGTTCTGGAACAGATTCACCGCTGGCAGAAGATCATGTATGAGAAACATGGTATCCACTTTATCCATGCGTCTGATGAATGGTATATTCTGGCAGGAGAAGAACTTCCGAAAGAAAACAGTTATGATGGTTATCCGCAGCTGGAAAACGGTGTGGGTATGCTCAGGCTTCTGGATACAGAGGTACGGCAGGCAGTTGCAGAGAGAGAAGGAGATGACAGAAGACTTTCAGTCACTATTGCGACAGGAAGACTTGCTGCTCCTTATATAGCAGGCTGTATGGATGTGATCCGGGAAAAATATCCGAATATTACAGCAGAGGTAATTGCAATCAAAAATAATTTCTTCGGAGAGAAGATTACCGTTTCCGGCCTGATCACAGGACAGGATCTGATAGAACAGCTTTCCGGGAGAAAACTGGGCGATCGGCTTCTGATTCCGTGTAATATGCTGCGAAGTGGAGAAAATGTATTTCTTGATGATATTACGGTGACAGAACTTTCTGAGAAACTTGGAAAAGAACTGATTGTAGTGGATCCGGACGGAGCAGATCTTGTTTCGGCTGTACTGGATCCGGTTGGAGATAAAAAACAGATAAGGAGACAAATGTATGAGCAAACCAGTAGTGGCAATAGTGGGCAGGCCTAATGTAGGTAAATCCACGTTATTTAATGCGCTGGCAGGCGAGATGATATCAATTGTAAAAGATACACCGGGTGTTACCCGTGACAGAATCTATGCAGATGTGACATGGCTGGACAAGTCCTTCACACTGATCGATACAGGTGGTATTGAGCCGGACAGCGGAGATATTATTTTATCACAGATGAGAGAACAGGCGCAGATTGCGATCGACACAGCCGATGTTATCGTGTTTATTACAGACGTACAGCAGGGACTTGTGGATTCAGATGCAAAAGTAGCGGATATGCTCCGCAGAAGCCAGAAACCGATCGTTCTTGTCGTAAATAAAGTTGACAGCGTTCAGAAATACATGATGGACGTATATGAATTTTATAATCTTGGAATCGGAGAACCGGTTCCGATCTCAGCTGCGAACCGTACCGGTATCGGCGATATGCTTGATGAAATCGTAAAAGAATTTCCGGAAGATGCAGATACGGAAGAAGACGATGATATTCCGAAGGTTGCGGTTGTTGGTAAGCCTAACGTAGGTAAATCTTCTCTGATTAATAAACTTCTGGGAGAAGACCGCGTGATCGTTTCTGATATTGCAGGAACGACCAGAGATGCAGTCGATGCAAAAGTAAAATGGAAAGACCGAGAGTATATTTTTATCGATACGGCAGGACTTCGCCGAAAAGGTAAGATTAAAGAAGAAATCGAACGTTACAGCGTGATCCGTACCGTAACTGCTGTAGAGCGTGCGGACGTTGTGGTTGTTGTGATCGATGCGACAGAAGGCGTTACCGAGCAGGATGCAAAGATCGCGGGTATTGCACACGAGCGTGGAAAAGGCGTTATCATTGCAGTCAATAAATGGGACGCAGTTGAGAAAGATGATAAGACGATCTATAAGCACACAAATCGAATCCGCGAAGTTCTGGCATACATGCCGTATGCAGAGCTGGTATTCATTTCTGCAAAATCCGGACAGAGACTTCCGAAGCTGTTTGAGACGATCGATGCAGTTATCGAGAATCAGACACTTCGTGTACAGACAGGTGTACTTAATGAGATTCTTTCTGAGGCAGTTGCCATGCAGCAGCCGCCGTCAGACAGAGGTAAACGTCTTAAGATCTTCTATATGACGCAGGTTGGAGTAAAACCGCCGACATTTGTCATTTTTGTAAATGATAAAGAACTGATGCATTTTTCATATACAAGATATATCGAGAACAAAGTCCGCGATGCATTCGGGTTCCGCGGAACTTCTCTGAAATTTATTATCCGTGAACGCGGGGAAAAGAGCTGATTGAAATGATAGAGCGTTTGATCTGTATTCTGGTCGGTTACATCTTTGGACTGTTTCAGACCTCATATATTATCGGAAAGATGCATAAGACAGATATCCGCGAACATGGAAGCGGAAATGCAGGCACAACAAATGCACTTCGTACGTTCGGTAAAAAGGCCGGGGCAACGACGCTTCTGGGTGATTGTCTGAAATGCGTGCTTGCGATAGTTGTAGTGCGTCTGATCTTTAAAGAAAAAGGTGCGGATGTTCTGCCACTGCTTTCTGTCTATGCGGCTGCAGGATGCGTGCTTGGGCATAATTTTCCGGTAACGCTTGGATTCCGTGGCGGTAAGGGAATTGCTGCTTCCGTAGGTTTCCTGATCGCATTTGACTGGAGACTGTTTGTTCTCTGTGCAATTGTATTTTTTGTATTGTTTTTTGGTACGCATTATGTTTCTCTGTGTTCATTAAGCTGCTATCTGGTTGCACTGATCGCGATGATCGTGCGTGGAGAGATGGGCGGCTACGGTATGGACAGAAGTTATACGACAGAAATGTATCTTGTGATGGTCTTTCTGACCTGTCTTGCATTCTGGAGACACAGAGCGAATATCGTTCGCCTTACGAATGGAGCAGAAAACAAAGTATTTCTTGGAAAATCAAAGAAAGGTTAAAGGTGGCGCATATGGCAAAAATCAGTGTATTGGGAGCTGGAAGCTGGGGAACTGCACTTTCGATTCTTCTAAATAATAATGGGCACGAAGTGCGTCTCTGGTCCAGGTTCCAGGAAGAAGCAGATGCTCTGAAGAAAACAAGAGAACTTACCTCAAAACTTCCGGGGGTACATATTCCGGAAAGCATTGATCTCACTGCAGATGTAGAAAGCTGTATAGAAACGGCGGAGGTGATCGTTCTGGCGGTACCGTCCCCTTATATCAGAAGTACTTCTGAATTAATGGCTCCTTATGTAAAAGAAGGACAGATCATTGTCAATGTTGCGAAAGGAATCGAGGAAAAGACATTGATGACTATGACGGATATCATCGGTGAAGAGATTCCGACAGCAGCTGTTTACGTACTTTCCGGACCAAGCCATGCAGAAGAAGTAGGAAGAGGAATTCCGACTACCTGTGTGATCAGCGGACCAAAACGAGAGACGGCAGAATACCTTCAGGGAATCTTTATGAGCCCGGTATTCCGTGTGTATACAACCCCGGATACGCTTGGCGTAGAAC
>CAVBPN010000139.1:0-911 GCA_963597235.1 bacterium | reverse complement strand
GCGTAGAACTTGGCGGCTCTCTTAAAAATGTCATTGCGCTTGCGGCTGGTACGGCGGATGGACTTGGATACGGCGATAATACGAAGGCAGCTCTTATTACCAGAGGTATTGCTGAGATTGCCCGACTTGGAACAGAAATGGGTGCACATATGGAAACGTTTTATGGACTTTCCGGTATGGGGGATCTGATCGTTACCTGTGCAAGTGTACACAGCCGTAACCGTAAAGCCGGTTATCTGATGGGTAAGGGTTATACCATGCAGCAGGCAATGGATGAAGTAAAAATGGTAGTAGAGGGCGTTTATTCCGCAAAGGCAGCCAAGAGCCTGGCTGAGAAATATAATGTGGAGATGCCGATCATCATGGAAGTCAATAAAGTCCTTTTTGAGGATAAAGCCGCAGCAGATGCAGTGCGTGATCTGATGATTCGTGATAAGAAGGTGGAAACTCCGATGCTTCCGTGGTAATACCTGGAGATATAAAATAAGAAATTGATTTTATAATATAGTAGATTATATAAAATAAAAAATGACTGGTACTCCTGAGTGAGGCCAGCCATTTTTGGTTTACATTATTTGATTTTGATTAAAAAACAATATCTCTCAGATCTTCTGGAATAGAAGCACTGTGGAAATTCTGGTTCAGAGTGTCCAGAAGGTCCATGTCTTCCTGATCAATCGTGAAATCAAAGATTCTTGCATTAGAAGCAATACGTTCCGGATGAACGGATTTTGGAATGACGGAGATTCCTTTCTGTACAGCCCAGCGAAGTCCTACCTGTGCTGGCGTATGCGCGTATTTCGTGCTGAGTACGCAGAGAACATCATTGTCCAGATACGCACCTCTCGCCAGAGGTGCGTATGCCTGTACCTGAATCTCGTTTGCCTGACAGTACTCGATCAGCTCTTTCG
>CAVBPN010000138.1:11244-22413 GCA_963597235.1 bacterium | reverse complement strand
CTGAAGGGAGGTCTTGATAAGTGGCACAAAAAAGCCGATGATAAATGTTCCTGTGATTATTCTTTCCATATGTCGATCGTGGAATGGAACGAAAAGACCGAGCAGGAAGTACAGGATATGATCGACCATGGAATTACCAGTTTTAAACTGTATATGACATATCCGGCAATGATCGTGAATGACTGTGATATGTATAAAATCCTGAAAAAACTGGGCGAATGTGGATGCTTTGCAGGAGTGCACTGCGAGAATGCAGGTGTGATCGATGCATTGATCACGGAAGCAAAAAAAGAAGGCAGACTGGGACCGGAGAATCATCCGCTGGTACGTCCGGATACCATGGAGGCAGAAGCTGTACACCGTCTTCTTGTTATTGCAAAAGAAGCGAATGCACCGGTGATGGTGGTACATCTTACGAATAAAAAAGCACTGGATGAAGTGCTTAAAGCGAGAGAAAACGGACAGGAAGTATATGCAGAAACATGTCCACAGTATCTTCTTTTGGAAGACAGTGTGTATTCAAAAACGGATTTCGAGGGGGCTGTTTATGTCTGTGCACCGCCGATCCGTAAAAAGGAAGATCAGGAATGCCTGTGGAAAGCTTTGGCGAAAGAAGAAATCCAGACGGTGGCGACAGATCAGTGCAGTTTTACACTGGCACAGAAAGCACTTGGAAAAGATGACTTCACAAAGATTCCGGGAGGACTTCCGGGGGTACAGACACGTGGAACGCTTCTTTATACTTATGGCGTAAAAAAAGGACGGATCACACAGGAACAGATGTGTAAATTTCTGTCTGAAAATCCGGCAAAACTGTATGGAGTTTATCCGCAGAAAGGTGTGATCGCACCGGGAAGTGATGCAGATATTGTAGTATTGGATCCATCGAAAGAAAGTGTGATCTCCGCAGCGGCTCATGCATACAATACAGACAATAACCCGTTTGAAGGTTTTAAACTTGAATGCGGTATCGATAAAGTTTTCCTTCGTGGAAACCTTGCTGTTGAAGACGGAAACCTTGTGAAAGAAAAGCTGGGAAAATATATTGCCAGAGGAAAAAAGAGAATGTAAACAGATCCTGATGGAGAGAATACATGAAAAGATTAATTGATAAACTGCATCAGGAACAGATGCTGAATGCAGAAGAATTTCACAGACTTCTGGCGAATCGTTCAGAAGAAACCGACCAGTATGCCAGAGAACTGGCGAACCAGGTACGACAGGAAGTATATGGGAATAAGATTTACGTCAGAGGTTTAATAGAGTTTACGAATTACTGTAAAAATGACTGCTATTATTGCGGGATTCGCCGGAGCAATCATAATGCACAGCGTTACAGATTAACAGAAGAGGATATTCTGGAGTGCTGCAGGCAGGGATACGAACTTGGATTTCGTACATTTGTTCTGCAGGGCGGAGAAGATGGATTTTTTACGGATGAAAAGATCATAGAGATTGTAAAAAAAATAAAAGAACAGTATCCGGACTGTGCGCTGACGCTTTCTGTTGGAGAAAAATCAGAAGAAAGTTACCGGGCATACAGAGAAGCCGGGGCAGATCGATATCTGCTGCGTCATGAAACAGCAGATCCGCGTCATTATATGAGACTGCATCCGCTTGAGATGTCCGGGGAGCACAGGAAAAACTGCCTGCGTACTTTAAAAAGACTCGGATATCAGACTGGTGCCGGATTTATGGTGGGCTCACCACTGCAGACTGTGGATGATCTGGTTGAAGATTTTCAGTTTTTGAAAGAACTGGATCCGGAAATGGTCGGAATCGGACCGTTTATTGCGCATCAGGATACACCATTCTGTAATGAGCGGAGCGGGACGCTGGAGGATACGCTGTTTTATCTGGCGTTGCTTCGACTGATGCTGCCAGAGGTATTGCTTCCGGCAACGACAGCTCTTGGAACAATCCATCCGAGGGGACGTGAGATGGGCGTGCTTTCCGGAGCAAATGTAGTGATGCCGAATCTGTCTCCGGTATCCGTGAGAAAGAAATATATGCTTTATGATGGAAAAATCTGTACGGGTGATGAGGCGGCGGAATGCAGGATGTGTCTGAACAGAAGAATGGAACAGATCGGATGCGAAGTCGTGACTGACCGTGGTGACTATAAAAAAAGTCTTGCACAGTATACCTGAGTTGGGGTATAGTGTTATTATGCTTATGCTATAAAGGAGGAAATTATTTCTATGAAGAAATCCAGATTACTGATCGTGCTGGCCGGACTGGCTGTTGTGGCATCCGGATGCGGATACAGCACGGGAGGAGAAGACTCTACTGTGACTGTGATTGAAGCTACTCCAACACCAACTCCAGAACCTACACCAGAAGCGACACCGACTCCGGAAGTACCGGAAGCAACACCAACTCCGGCAGTGGAAATGTCCCAGACATCAAGCGGTGTGAATATCATAAAACAAAGCGGAACTTATTATACAGTTGAGGGTGTAAATATCCGTTCAGACTGCAGTACAGAGGCTGAGATCATCACAGGTACAACAGTTGGACAGGCACTGACCAGTACCGGTGTCAGTGAAGACGGACAATGGGTAGAGGTAACCATTAATGATCAGACAGGTTACGTGAATGCGCAGTATGTATCTACAGAAGCTCCGGCAGGAGCAGCCGCTGCAGATACAACAGCGACAGATACAACAGCGACAGCCGCTCAGTAGTGCTCAGTAAAGAAAACATAAAAACGCTGAACTTCCAGAGGAGGTTCAGCGTTTTTGTAAATAAAAGAAGATAATTCGTTATTGTTCACAGTAAAGATCATTCCGGATATGTCAGACGTTCCGGTTTAATATCGTAAAGCACGCTTTTCAGATATTTGTCTGCGAGATATTTGGCCATGCCAAGATTCATATCCAGATAATTTCCGCAGTCCTTTGCGGAAGCTCCCGGAATTTCGCCTTCGAAATCGCGGATGAATTCGAACATTTCGGTCATGAGAGGCACGATGTCTTTTGATTCATAGTCACCTGTAAGGAGCAGATAATTTCCGGTACGGCATCCCATCGGTCCCCAGTAAATGACTTTCGGACCAAATTCAGCATGATTGCGGAGAAAAGTAGCTGCAAGGTGCTCCATTGCGTGAAGTTCAGCGGTGTTCATGACAGGCTCCTCATTAGGAGAAGTCATGCGGATATCGAAAGTTGTGATCGCCTGGTCACCGAGATAATCTTTACGGGAAACATAGATACCAGGCTGAAGTTTAATATGGTCTATGGTAAAACTAGCGATTTTGTTCATGATAAAAGTCCTTTCTGTTTTTGTTTTTTATTGTAGCAGAGCTGTGCACTGGATACAAGTCAGGATTTTCAGCAGGACAGATAAATGTTCACATTAATTTCACAGATTTGACTTTAAGGTTCGGGGGTGTTACACTGTGAATACTATCAGAGAAAAAGACGTTGCTGTGAACAGTAACAGGAAGACAGGAGGAACTGATCATGAAATCCAGAATTCTGGCAGTGTTTTTTGCAGTTGTACTGACAGCAGGTACACTTGCAGGATGTGGCAGCACCAAGACATCAGATGACACAAAAACAGAAACAACAGATGAAAAATCAGAAGATAAAGATTCTTCTGATAAAGATACCGAAGAAGTAAAAGTAGCGAGTGAGGAAGAAGCGGAAGATGCCGGCTTCAGCGATGGTACAGATGGAGAGGCAGCAGAAACCGCTGTCCTTGATACGAGTCAGGAGCTGACAGGTATTCACCATGCAGATATCAGTATTCGTGATTATGGCGATATTCTGGTAGAACTGGATGCAGATACTGCACCGATCACAGTAACAAACTTTGTAAAACTGGCACAGGATGGATTCTATGATGGCCTTACATTCTGGCGTATTATGGATGGTTTCATGATGCAGGGCGGAGATCCGAAAGGAAATGGAACCGGCGGTGCAGATGAAACGATCAAGGGCGAATTTTCCAGTAATGGCGTAAAGAACGATATTTCTCATGTGAGAGGAACAATCTCCATGGCAAGATCTTCTGATCCGGACAGTGCAAGTTCACAGTTCTTTATCGTGCAGTCTGACAGTACTTTCCTGGATGGTGATTATGCAGCTTTCGGAACAGTTACGGATGGGATGGACATTGTAGATGAAATTTGTAAGAATGCGAATCCGACAGATAATAATGGAACGATCAAAGCAGATGAGCAGCCGGTGATCGAGAGTATTAAGATCACAGACTGATAATAAATGAGAAAGAAGACCGATGAGGCGTGTATTGCGTGGCATCGGTCTTTTTATGCGAAAAACATATTTTTACTGGCGGATGATCAGAACGGGGATTGGCGGATGATTCGGACGATTATAGTAGTCACTTCGGATGACCAGATATTTATGTGAATCCAGGCCTTTCAGCCAGTCAAGAACTGCACCCCGTTCTTCAAATCCGGAATCTCCGCCGCTGTAGATACAGAGCGAGATCAGACCGCCTTTTTTCAGAAGAACCAGACTTTTCTCCAGTGCTTCGATACTGGAAGCGGCATGGGTGGATTTTGTATGGTCGCCGCCCGGAAGATAGCCAAGATTAAAAGTAATACAACTGACAGTATCCGGTTTTGCATAGTGATCCATATTTATATGTGACTCCAGAAGAAGAGTATAATTTTCAGGAACATCTGCATTCTGAAGCTTTACACGGGTATTTATAAGTGCCTGTCCCTGAATGTCAAAAGCATATACATGCCCTTTTTTTCCACAGAGAGAACTGAGGAGAAGCGTGTCATTTCCGTTTCCCATGGTTGCATCAATGCAGATATCGCCTGACTGTACCTGTTCCCGGATGAAGTGGGCACACCATTGTGTGATCTGAACTGCTTTCATAATAACCTCCGATTAAAAAAGAAACTGTAGTTACTATAGTACAGATTTTTGTGAGATTCAATAAAATGCTGTACAAAAAATTAAACACAGGAAAAATACATTGCAATTACAGATGAGACTGTTATAATAAAACAGATGCAGGCGAAACACTGCCAGACAAAGGAGGAGAACGAAATGTTAAAAGGCAAAACAGTTCTTCTGGGAGTAACCGGAAGTATTGCGGCATATAAGATTGCATATCTTGCAAGTGCACTGAAGAAACTTCATGCGCAGGTGCATGTATTGATGACACAGAATGCCACAAATTTTATTAATCCAATTACTTTTGAAACTCTCACCGGAAATAAATGTCTGGTGGATACCTTTGACAGAAATTTTCAGTTCAGTGTAGAACATGTTTCCATCGCAAAGCAGGCGGATGTGGTAATGATCGCACCGGCGAGCGCAAATGTGATCGGTAAACTGGCACATGGAATTGCAGATGATATGCTTACGACTACGATCATGGCATGTAAGTGCAAAAAGATCGTTTCACCTGCTATGAATACGAATATGTATGAAAATCCGATCGTTCAGGATAATCTTGCGATTTTACAGCATTATGGATATGAAGTGATCGAGCCGGCCAGTGGTTATCTGGCATGCGGCGATACGGGAGCCGGAAAGATGCCGGAGCCGGAGATGCTTCTGGACTATATCCTCAGAGAAATCGCAAAAGAAAAAGATCTCCGTGGCCGAAAAGTCCTTGTGACTGCCGGACCTACACAGGAGTCGATCGATCCTGTACGTTATATCACAAATCATTCTTCTGGAAAGATGGGGTATGCCCTGGCGAAAGCAGCTATGCTCCGTGGCGCAGATGTGACATTGGTCAGCGGACCATGTGCGATCGAACCGCCGCCGTTTGTGAAGCTTGTTCCGGTTGTGACTGCAAAAGAAATGTTTGATGCAGTTACTTCTGTGAGCTTTGAACAGGACATTATCATTAAAGCCGCGGCTGTGGCAGATTATCGTCCGGCCAATGTCTATGAGGATAAAGTAAAGAAGCATGATGAGCAGATGAGCATCGAACTGGAAAAGACAGACGATATTCTGGGATATCTTGGGGAACACCGCCTGCCGGGACAGTTTTTGTGTGGATTTTCTATGGAAACCCAGAATATGATCGGTAATTCCAGAGCAAAACTTGGAAAGAAACATCTGGATATGGTTGCTGCCAATAATCTGAAAGTGGCAGGAGCAGGATTTCAGGGCGATACCAATGTTCTGACTCTGATTACGCAGGATGAGGACGTATCACTCCAGCTTATGAGCAAGGAGGATGCAGCCAACGTTATCCTGGATAAAATTCTCTCGATTCAGAAAGAAAGAGAGAAACAGTAACCCGTTCACCAGGAGGCGGGTAAATAAAAATTATATGCCCGCAATTCCGCACCGTATTGTATCCCGCGTAAGGGAACGATAACAAGGAGGAAAACATGAAAACAAAGAAATTTACTACATCACAGCTGACCATTCTTGGCCTTATGGCAGGAATCCTTTTCCTGATGGCCTACACACCACTGGGATATCTCAACATTGGCCCACTGGCAGTAACATTTAACGTGATTCCGGTTGCAGTCTGCGCGATCGTACTTGGACCGACAGGTGGAGCAATCGCAGGTGCTGTTTTTGGACTGACCAGTTTTATGCAGGCAATGGGGATTGGTGGAGTGAGTGCACTTGGTTCTGCACTGTTTCAGATTAATCCGTTTATGACTGCTGTGCAGTGTTTCGTACCTCGTATTCTGGATGGAATCTGCATTGGTCTGATCTACAGAGCTGTTCACAAAAAGACGAATACTTATGTATCCTGTGCAGTCACCGGATTCTTTTCCGCATTTCTGAATACTCTGTTCTTTATGACAGCACTGGTTGTGATGTTTGGAAATACAGAACTGATTCAGAATCTGATGGGTGGTCATAACATTATCATTGGATGCTGCCTGATGGTAGGCGTCAATGCAGTCTGCGAGATGGTTTCTTCTACTGTGATCACTGCGGCTGTAGGAACTGCACTTTCAAAAGCGCATCTGATTCCGGCTGCTCAGATCGTAAAACCGGATACTGCCGCATAAAAAGCATATAGATTCACAGAAGTGGATATACAGGATTGGAATGAGAAACTATGATTTTAGCCATTGATATTGGAAACACCAACATTGTTGTTGGATGCATTGACAAAGAAAAAATATATTTGACAGAGCGTATTTCTACGATCCGCACAAAGACAGAACTGGAGTATGCAATCGATATTAAGACGATTCTTGATATTCATCATATCAATCGTGCAGATATCGAAGGCGCGATCATTTCTTCCGTTGTTCCGCAGATCACATCGGCTGCGAGACTTGCGGTACAGAAGATTCTTAAGAAAGATGCGATGGTTGTAGGACCGGGAGTGAAGACCGGGCTGAATATCCTTCTGGATAATCCGGGAGAGATGGGAGCTGACCGTGTAGCAGATGCAGTAGCGGCACTTGCCCAGTATCCGGTGCCGCTGGTCATTGTAGATATGGGAACGGCCACTACGATCTCTGTAGTGGATGATAAGAAGCATTATATCGGTGGTATGATCATGCCGGGCGTACAGATTTCGCTGGATGCACTGACGTCCAGAGCTTCCCAGCTGAGCGGAATCAGCATTGAAGAGCCAAAGAAGATCATCGGTAAGAATACAGTGGACTGTATGAAGAGTGGAATCCTCTATGGAAATGCTGCTGCGGTAGATGGTATCATTGACAGAATCGAGGAAGAACTGGGTCAGAAAGTCACTGTGATCGCGACAGGCGGTATGTCCAGAAAAATCATTCCGCATTGTAAACGAAAGATGATTCTGGATGGAGATCTTCTCCTGAAAGGACTGCAGATTATTTACGATAAAAATAAGTAAAGCATAATAAAAGCTGTTTTTCTGAAATCGAATCTATAGATTCTGACAGAAAAGCAGCTTTTTCCGTTATGAGAAATTTGATTTAAAAAGCGTTGCTCATATCTTCTGGAACAGGAGCCATCAGACACATTTCCTGTCCGGTTATCGGATGGCGAAATTCCAGTTGAAGAGAGTGGAGCGGCTGACGTTTAAAGGTATCATAGACCGGATTATACAGATAATCGGCAGGAAGCGGATGACCGATGTATCCCATGTGAACACGAATCTGGTGGGTACGTCCTGTTTCAAGGTGAATCTCAAGAAGAGAGTGATTATTTTTTACTTCCAGGCGCTGGTAATGAGTAACAGCGGATTCTCCATTTTCAAAATCAACATGACGCTCAATGACAGAGTCGGCAACGCGGCTGATCGGTGCGGTGATCGTGCCGCTTTCATGAGTAATTCCCTGAACGACTGCCAGATAAGTACGATGGATTTCTCTGTTTCGCATCTGGACAGAAAGAACAGCGGCACTGAGTGCATTTTTTGCAAGGATCAGTGCACCGGAGGTGTCACGGTCAAGACGGTTGATACAGCGAAACGGGCAGTTTTCTCCTTTTGTATTCAGATAGGCAGCGATACCGTTTGCGAGGGTGTTCGTATAATTCCCGATAGAAGGGTGTACCGGCATGTCTGAGGGTTTATTTACTACAAGAATATCTTCATCTTCATACAGGACAGGGATATTCATAGAGGTCGGAACAATGCCGTCAGAGGAAACGGTTTCCAGAAGACGGACCCGGAAATGATCGCCGGCACGAAGGACAGTTCGTCCGCCGGCTTTTTGGTCATTTACAGAAAGCGCTTCTTTATCCGCTTTCATAGCAGTAAGTATGTGTCTGGAAAATCCCTGTTTACGCAGAAAATCCAGAACGATCATGCCGGCATCGGCATCAGAAACAGTATAATTCAGAATACGGTCCATAGTATAACTCCATGATAAAACAAGTTGGATTTTATTGGAAGATTATCACAGGAAGGAGAAACTGTCAAATATGGATAGTGTAAAAAAGATAAAGAATTGTATAAGAAATGTAATGGAAAATAATTGCAATTGCAGGGTAAACGAAGTATCCTATATGTACGGGAATAACTTGAAGTAAATGTTTCAAGATTCCAGAGGGAGAGAGTGGATAAAATGAAAAGCAAAATGAAAAAGAGCTTGTTTGTAACTTTAATAATCTGTGTATTGTTTGCGATGTCAGCGATGTCCGTACAGGCTGCCGGTAAGACCGGATGGGTGCGCAAAGGAACGACTTATAAGTATAAAGTAAACAATACCTATGTGAAAAATGAAGTAAAAAAGATTAAGAAATACTATTATTACTTTGATAAAAAAGGTGTCCGTAAAACCGGATGGGTTAAATACAAAAAGGACAGATACTATTTTGACAGGAAAACTGCCCGTGCCTGTACAGGAAAGAAAAGCGTTAATAATAAGATCTATATTTTCGGCAAAGACGGAAAACTTGTAAAGAAAAAAGGCCTTTATAAATACGGAAAAACGCAGGTTTATATAAATAAAGACGGAAGTCTGGCAACCGGTCGGGTAAAAATAAAAGGTAAATGGTACTGGTTTGAAAATGCTGGAGTACTTTCTAAAAAGAGCGGACTTCATAAATGGAAAAACCATACGTATTATTTGAAGAATGGTCAGTTCGTGACCGGATGGGTGGATGTCGGAGCAAATAAATACTATTTTGGCTCTGATGGAAAAATGGTTACCAACCAGTATGTACATATCGGAGGACAAACTTATTATGTGGATGCCACCGGACGCATGAAAAAGAACTGCTGGTACGATGGTCAGTACTTTAACAGCAGAGGCCAGGTTGAGAAGGATTCTGTAACTTATGATCCTGAAACAACAGAGGGCCAGATTACAAAAGAAATGCTGGATACACTTCCATTATCAGGATGCACAAAACTGATGGTGGTTGCACATCCTGATGACGAGACGCTGTGGGGAGGCGCCCATCTGACAGAGGGCGGATGGTTTGTTGTCTGTCTGACGAATGGATACAATGAAGTGCGAAAGAATGAGTTTTATGAAGTGATAAAAGAATCAGAAAATATTGGACTGATTCTTGAATATCCGGATTTGGTAGATGGAAAGCGATCTGACTGGGCAACTTCAAAGCCGCAGATTGCGAAAGATCTGGATTTTCTTATGAAATATAAGCACTGGGGAATGGTGGCAACACACAATCCAAATGGAGAATATGGCCATATCCATCATAAAATGACCAGTAAATTAATGACTGAGAGCTATTATAAAAATTGCTGGGGAAATAATTTATATTATTTTGAAAGATATTACAGTGCAAGAAGACTGCCAGCAGTAGAGGAAACGCTGAAAAAAGTTCCACAGAGCAGTGTTGATAAAAAAGTGGAATTGCTGAAAATTTATAAATCACAGAGTCATGTGGTGGATGAACATATACATCTGGCACCATATGAGGAATGGATAAGAGCAAGCGAGTGGTAAATAAGACAGAATGGAGATTTTTTGATGTTGGGTAATACCAGGAAAAGAGCAGGACTATATATTATTCCATTTTTTGTGACCGCAATGATGTTGCTGGTTATATTCTATAAAGTGGGAATATATCCGTTTGGAGAGAGAAGTTTATTAATATGGGATCTGCGATGGCAGTATATTCAGTTCTTTTCCTGGTTTAAACAGGTACTGACTGGCGGCGGTAATCTTTTTTATTCGTTTAATACGGGTATGGGAAATAATATGATTGGATTGTATGCTTATTATCTGGTCAGTCCGTTGAACCTGTTGATTCTGCTTTTTGATGATATTCAGATATTTGTGCTTGTACTTACAATATTGAAACTGGCACTGGCAGCATCTGCAAGTGCTTTTTTTATCAGAAACAGATTTCCATCAATTGATAATGTGTGGACAATCGTTCTGGCAATCTGTTATGGTATGATGTCATACGGAATATCGCAGAAATGTAATCTTATGTGGCTGGATGCTTTGATCATGCTGCCGCTCATATGTCTGGGAGTGTATCAACTTGTGACAAAGAAAAAGAGAACTTTTCTGTTTGTGACAGTATTGGTTATGATTGTCTGTAACTGGTATATGGCATATATGTGCTGCCTGTTTTCTATTGTTTATTTCTTTTTTGAATTGTTTTGTACAAATGAAAAGAAAAAATATATTGTGACAGTTGTAAAATATGGGATGACAATGCTGCTCGCGGTAATGAGCTCTATGGTTCTGTTTTTGCCGACAGCAATGAACCTTCTTCAGGGAAAGGGCATTGAAAGCACAACAGACTATACGCCGGGATTTCATATCGGAATAAAAACGCTGATAAAGGG
>CAVBPN010000138.1:9586-11234 GCA_963597235.1 bacterium | reverse complement strand
GAGAATACGGATGCAAAAGGCATTTGGCACAGAATCACAGGGAATCATGCTGTTTTGCGGGACGTTTATTCTTCTTTGTGCAGTAGCTTATTTCTTATCAAAAAGAAGTTTGAAGGAAAAGATACTGTCCGCAGTAGTGATGCTTTTTCTTGTTGTGTCCGCAATATTTATACCATTGGAAAATGTGTGGAACGGATTTCGAAAAGCAAATTCGTATTATTGCCGTTTTTCTTTTGTTATCAGCTTTTTTATTATTTATCTTGCAGCTGCATATCTGGAAAAAGGTGCGAGAATTCTTCATAAAAAATGGCTCAGATCTGTTATATGTGTATGGCTTAGTGTTGAATTATTGTTCAATGGTTACAGTGTCGTAAGATTTTATGCTCCAATTGAAGGACATGTGTATTCGGAATATGATAAACAGCAGAAAGAGCGCTTTGCCGGATTGGAGGCTTCCGACAGTGATTTTTACAGAACAGAGCAGGCATCGCTTGCAGGCGAGGATAAAGGAGCAAATTATCTGGGCGTATTTAACGAAGGGCTGCAATATGGATATCATTCATTTGCAACATATACTTCAACAATTAACAGTGCACTGACAGAACTGTATCATAAATGCGGATATCATGATTATTATAAGTTTATGCAATATAATGAACCGCTTCTTTTAGCTGACAGTCTTTGGGGAATCCGGTATATTGTAAGTGATCATGAGATTGAGGGATGCGAAAAGGATACAGATGCAGGCACTATAAATGGAAAGAATGTATACGTAAATCCGTATGCATTGAATCTTGGTTATTGTGTACAGAATGCGGATATTGAAGATATTGAAGCAGAGAATCCGTTTGAGTATCAGAATGAAGTATTGTCAACATTACTGGGAGAAGATATAGCGTGCTTTAAACGCGTAGATGCACAGATGACTGTTCTGGAAGATGGTGATGAATTTCAGATAAAAGTGCCTGAAGAAGAACATATTTTATATGGATATATAGAGCATGTGATTAAAAATGCAGCGCAGACAGTGGTTTATATAAATGGAAATCCAAGAACGACTTATTCAAGAGTGACATCGTATAAAACATTTCAGATAGATGATCCTGAGCAGTCAGATGTTGCAACAGTAGCATTAAGAGGAGATATTTCCAATAAAGATGAACTGGAAGGTGTCTTTTATTATCTGGATATAGAAGAATTTTCTTCTGCTATTGATAAGTTAAAGACAAAGATGTTTCAGGTCGAGGACTATGGAGATGGAAAAATTACAGGAACATATAATGCAGCAGAAGATAATGAGTTATTGATGCTTACGATACCTTATGACAAGGGATGGAAAATAAAATGTAATGGCGAGACAGTAACTGCAGATTCGAACCGGACATTTACTGTATTGCAGATGAAGAAAGGTGAAAATAAGATTGAAATGTCATATGTGTCGCCTGGATTTAAGGAAGGACTTGTGATTTCATTACTGGCAATTCTGCTCTTTGCCATATGGCAAAAAGCAGAAAAGAAAGTCAGGCGTTCAGAAGATGTTTAAGGACGGGCAGTTTACGAAAGAACTGCCCGATAACCAAGGCGATGATCATGATGATCAGTGTACGAACAGAATTGACAAGCACGTTAGCAACCTGCACTTTTGGAT
>CAVBPN010000138.1:2606-9576 GCA_963597235.1 bacterium | reverse complement strand
GATATAATCCAGAGCGATTGCAGCAAAGAACATGTGAATATAATAAATATCCAAAGTCCTTTTAGAAATAAAAGAGACTGTGGTATTTAGTTTTTGCGAAACTCTGTTGAAGTCAAAAGAAGAAAACAGCACAAAAATACCAATGCACATAAAAACAGTGCCTATTTTCAGATATCCATTTTTAAAAGATTCGCCCGTCCATCTTAAAGTACCACATTGCAGATACCTGGCAAAGCAATTCCATAAAAGGCCAATTATAATGCAAAGGATACTGTATGGACGGATTTTTTGTGCATTGAAGGGCTTTTTGGAACGTACAAAAAATAAGTCATGAAGTATCGCACCAAGCACAAAGTAAACTAGAAAATGACCATTATTGGACAAAGGGCTTAAGGTTGCACGAAATCCGTCAATTGTAAAAACAGAGTTTTTATGTAAGAAAGTAGTAAACTGTGCCAGTAAAACATTTATTTCTTCAGAGAGCTGAAAAAAGCAGCCACATACAATGGTGAAAAAATACAATACAGATTTGTTATGATCCCAGCATATTTTGAGCAATGGAAAGAGAATATACAAAAATAATAAGGTATTGGTAAACCACATATGGGCAGTTGGTACACGATCTAAATTCATGGAACCACACAGATAATTCCAGATATCTGATTTAGAGAAGGTATTCGGTTGTATCTGGTTGGTTAAGAGGCAAATCAGAAAATAGAGAATACGCCAGCCTTCCAGAGCAATGAACATGGTTGTAACCTTATGAACATGTTTTTTTAAATCGAAAGATCGGTGAAATAGTAATGCACCATTAACCATGAAAAACAGTGGTACACATATGCTGCAGATGATCGAAAGAATGCTTGCAGAATACGAAAGATTAAACCATGAGCGATGGATAGAAACTACCAGAAAAATAGCCAATACTTCCAGATAATCGAAATACAGAATCCTGTTAGATGTTAAATCGTTTGGTTTCATACAATGTCTCCGCTCCTCAGTAAATAAAATATTTATAAATAACAGTATATAGGTTAAAGTTTTTTATGTCCAGAGACAGAAACATAAAATATATAGACGAAACAGGAGAGAAAAGGTATAATAAACAAATAGAAAAACAGGTCGCTAGGAGAATAATAATGGCAAAGATATCGGTAATCATACCCGTATATAATGTTGAAACATATCTGAAACAGTGCATGGACAGTGTGGTTGGACAGACACTGAAAGATATTGAGATTATCTGTGTGGATGATGGCTCAACAGACAGTTCACTTGATATATTGAAAGAATATGCGGCGGAAGACAGTCGTATACAGATCATAGAACAGAAAAATGCAGGGGCAGGAGCTGCCAGAAATAATGGTATGCGTCATGCGACAGGAAAGTATCTGTCCTTTTTGGATTCGGATGATTTTTTTGAACCGAGAATGCTTGAAAAAGCGTACGACCTGGCGGAAAAAGATCAGGCGGATTTTGTGGCATATAAATCAGATCAGTATCACACAGAAAAAAATCAGTTTGTACCGGTAAACTGGGTAATCAGGGAGAATGAGATTCCGCCGTATCATCCGTTTAATCATCGACAGATGACAGGGAATGTATTTAAAGTGTTTGTCGGCTGGGCATGGGATAAGCTGTTTTTGAAAAAATTTGTGGATAAATATCATATGACGTTTCAGGAACAGAGGACCAGTAATGACATGCTCTTTGTGTTCAGTGCAGTAGCACTGGCGAAAAAGATTTCGGTTGTACCGGTAGTTCTGGCACATCAGCGACGCGATGCGAAGGATTCTCTTTCAAAAACAAGAGAAAACTCATGGGACTGCTTTTATCATGCATTGACGGCACTTCGTGATAAACTGAGAGAAGAAGATCTGTACGAAGAACTGGAAAAGGATTATATCAATTATGCACTTCACTTTTCTCTGTGGAATTATAATACGTTGTCCGAGCCGACAAAGACCAGACTGAGGGAAAAATTAAAAACAGAATGGTTTAAAGAACTTGGAATAGAAGGAAAAAATAAAGAATACTTCTACATTAAACAGGAATTTGAACAGTATCAGCAGATCATGGGACAGATTCCGGAAGTTACAAAAAAGGAAAATGAAACTATGGGATTCAAACAGAAATTAAAAAAATTTTTGCGAAAGATTGTTCCGGTTGGTCGTACTTATGTAGATAAGAAATTTAAAGACCAGGAAAAATATATCAGAAAACAGTTTAAAGAACAGGAAAAGCTTATCAAGCTCCAGCAGAAGAATATAGAAGAGATGCAGAAAAACCTGCAGAAAAACTTGCAGAAGAACATGAAAGAATATATTGAGCAGGAATTTGTCAGAAGAGATAATTGGGCGAAGATGGAAGCTGAGACAAAACGAGTAGCGGATGGCCGCCCGGTATGGGTGATTAAATGCCCTGCTACAGAAGGCGAAGCAAAATTCCGCTGGGGTGATTACTACTATGCGCTTGCCCTGCAGAAATATCTGGAACGCCAGAATATTTATGCGATCATCGATAACCGTCAGGACTGGGGATGTGATGAAGGTGCTGATGTAGTTCTTGTTTTGCGAGGAAAATATTTCTACCGTCCGGACAGAAGAAATGAAAAATGTCTCTATATCATGTGGAATATCAGCCATCCGGATATGATCTCAAAAGCAGAATATGAATTATATGATGTTGCATGTGTGGGGTCCAGACATATGGCTGAAGAATTAAAAGATAAGATCAGTGTTCCGGTCGTGCCGCTCCTGCAGTGCACTGATACAGAGATATTCTGTCCGGAAGGCGAAACTAAGAAACAGTATAATGGACAGTACATTTTTATCGGCAGTACAAGAGGCGTTATGAGAGACTGTGTATATTGGGCAGCTGAGGCTGATGTGCCGCTTCATGTATGGGGAAGTGGATGGTATGAGATGATGCCGGAGCATAAAGATGTGGTAGATGGTACATTTATGTCGAATGAGAAACTTCCTGCACTGTACCGTTCTGCGAAAGTTACACTGAATGACCACTGGAAAGACATGCTGGATAACCAGATCATCAATAACCGTATTTTTGATGCACTGGCATGCGGACTGCCGGTCATTTCTGATGGCTGTGAAGAAATGAAAGAAATCTTCCCGGATGCAGTACTTTATTATGATACAAAAGAAGAATTTGATGCCTGCGTCAAAAAAGTAGAAAACGATTATGAAGCTGTAAAAGCAAAAGCCCTGGAACAGTATGACATGATCAGGAAGGAATATTCCTTTGAGAGAAGAGTAGAAGAACTGTTGGAGATTGCGGAGAAGTATAGAAAATAAGATGGATTATAAAAAATCCCCCTTACCAAAGGCATGTATCGTAAAATGTCTAATGGTGAGGGGGATTTTTTATTAATCTGTAACTTCTGTAGCAGAAATCAACGGATAAATAACATAACCAAGGCTTTTGGTTTCGTCATTATAGTAAGGCGTGCGATGGGTGTTGCTCAGCTTGCCTGTAATATGCAGTTTTTTATTGAGAATGGAATTAAAATTCTCTGCCTTATAAGTTACTGCATAAATGTCAGAAGTTTTGTTTTGACTTATCAGGAGCGTCAATTTCGAATTTTCCGGGTCAAAGTCTTCGTAAATAACAGTTCCGTCAATTGAAATGTCTGTATCTATATAATAGAAAGGATTTTCACAGATTTCCTGATAAGTATTCTGAAGGTTCAGAGGATCACAATCGTTTCCAACAACATCAGCGGTAACAGAATTAAAAATCGGATACGGAGTCTCAAAATCCGGATCGTTTACTTCGCTCATTTTCTGAAGGGCGGAAATATTTTCGTCCTCCTCTTCTTTTTTACTGAGATTTTCCATTGCACTGATAAAATCATTATTCTGAAGATTTGCCTTCAAGCTATCCAGAGTATAATCGGAAGCGGTCGCATGCTCAAAAAGATGCAGATTAGATTCTTCTGGATCTTGTATGTTAGAAAAAATCCCAGTAATATTCAACTTATCACCTACTGACAGTGCAGGAATATTGGCTGTTGCGAAGTTATTGACATCTTCTGACTGATAATAGAAAAGATAAATATTTCCATCATCGTCTTTGACCTTTATATCTGTATGATTATTAGAGTCTTCATAAATAGCATCAACGATGCCTGTTACAGTAAAAGGAAGATCGATATATTCGTAAGGTGTTTCCATAAGATCTGTATAATCCACAGTACCGGCATCTGATTTCCAGATACTCATAAGGGTACATTTATAATACCAGTCGATTGCTGTTAATTCATCAGAAGATGAAAAAGTACGCAATGCCTTATAAGGTTTCCCGGATGAAGCTTTAAAGGTCTGATAGCTGCCATCTGGAAGCGTGGTCTGGATATCACCGTGAATCAGACCTTTTTTATTATATGAAACAGACTGCGTTGAGCCATCTGAATAGGCAATGGTACAGTCCTGGGTAAATGCAGATGTACTTTCATTCCATTTTCCTGTGATCGTAAATTGATTATCGTTTTCCGGAATAGTAGTAAAAACAGTACTTTTACCGTCTGAAGAATCAGAAAGTGTGCCGTAATATACCTGCCCGAAAACATCTACGTGAACATAGTCAGATGAATCATCTGCATGAACAGAGGATGCAGAAAAAAGAGCCATTGACAATGAAAGTGCCAGAAACTTAAAAAATTTATTTTTCATGTTTAATATTCTCCTTGTAAACTTATATTATCATACTATATGCAGAAAAGTTCGTCAAATGGGGAATTTGGCGAAAGCAAGAATCATATATAGAAAAGTAAATAAAATATATTTTGAACAAGATAATGAGTAAACAAAATATTGACCGAAATATATGCTAATGATATAATTAACCCAAGAAAGAGAGGATAATAGTATGTATGCAATGAATTTTGCTCAGGTAGGAGCTAATATTCAAAGAAAACTGGATATAAAAGAAATGACTCAGCAGAGCCTGGCAGATGCGCTCGGTATTTCTAAGCAGGTAATGAATAAAATCATTAAGGGCAGTAAAGCGATTAATGTAAAGGAATTGGCTAAGATTGCAGAAATTCTTGATACATCCACGGATGCTTTATTAACGGTAGAAACTGAGTCGGTTGTCGTGGATAGTTTGAGCTTTATGGGAACTGTACATGATGAAGCAACCCGTGAGAAAGTTAATATGATCAGATCTGCAATTGATGAAATTCATATGTTGGAGGAACTGCTGGATGACTAATGAATTGAGAGAATTTGATGTAAACAGGATAAAGGAATTCGCAAGAGAGAAACTTGGATGTTGCAGAAAAGGAAATGATATCATTGGTACTCAAATTTTTTCTATTTTAGGTCTTTATGCAAGAGTGATATATTATCCACTTGGTAAAGATGCTCCATGGGGATTTACCCGAATTAGTGGATCGCAGAATGATGCTTCTTCGGATAAACCTTTTGTGGCAATAAATTCTTCGATTCCTGTTGATTGTCAGGTTTTTGCGGCAGCACATGAGCTATATCATATCTGGTATGAACAGAATCCGGATGTTCTGCCAGCTGATTTATTAAATAGTCAAAATCAGGAAATAAGCGAGAAGAAAGCAAACAGGTTTGCAGCGGAGTTTTTAGTTGATGAACAGTTACTTAAGCAGGAAATAGATATTTATGAAGTAAAAAAATATACTATAAAGAGTATTCTTCAGTTAGCATCACTTTTTACGGTTCCGTATAGAACTATGGTAAAAAGGTTATTTGAAATATCAAAAATATCAAGTACTGAGGCAGATAAATTTCTTTCTGAAACAGAAGATACTATTGAACAGTATAAAAAGAGATATGCTATTCCGACTGTTAATGTTGATGGGCGTGTGGTTATAGATAATCTTGTTGAGCTTGCTGTGAATGCATATGAGAGAAAACTTATTAGTTTTGAAAAGCTGGAATATCTGCTTGAAATGAGTAAGTTGACTCCAGAGGATTTAGGAATAGAGAAGAAAATGTCATATTCATTTCCAGGTGATGATGAACTGGATCGTATCATGGAGGAATGAGTATGCTGGACAAAATGATAATTGATGCAGACCTGTGCATAAAACTTGGAGGAAGTGCGAAACATCGCTTTTTGTATGATATATTGCCTCTGATATCAAATGAAATATATATGCATACTCATGCCCGTGGAGAAGTTATGATGCCTCCAAGTGCAGTAAGTCAGCTTGAGTTATTGATTACAGAGGGAAAGGTTGTACTTGTAAATGAAAGTAATCTCGAGAGTATGGACCGAGCAGTTTATGATGCTTCATATAAAAAATTGGAAAAAGTGATGATTGACCCCAAACGCCCTAATAAGAATAAAGGAGAAACGTGTTCGTTAGCGTATGCAAAAGCAACGGGAATTCCAGTATTCGCAACAGACGAAATGGAACTACAACCTATTATTGATACACAATTGAATACGGGAATCGATGATATTACATGTTTGAGAATTGAAGATATTGTAAAAAAGGCAAAAAATGGAGAGATTACTGTTCCTAGAAAAGTTTGTAAAGCACTATGGGTTATATCAGGAAAATCTAAAAAAACATTTGATGATGAATTATGGCCAGTTGTAAGTGAACAGTAATACATAAAGGACGTCTTCGGAGGTCCTTTTATTGTGCAGATAAATGGAAAAGAAAGTTCAAAAGCCTACATCCCATTGATGTACAAAGGTACGGGAATATGAGAGGACGGAAATATGACTTGTTTTTATAGTAAGGATTTGATATCATAAAATGTAATGAGTAAAAATAAGTCGAGGTTATAGAACGTGAAAAAGGCAAAAAGTGTATTAATCTGTATAAATTTGATTTTTATATTATGCTTTCTGGCAGCTGTATTTGTACCGGTTGACCAGAAAGATATTTTATATTCCAGTACAGATGCAAGTATTTATGATAAAAAAACGATGATTCCAAAATTGGGCGGTATTACAAATTCAC
>CAVBPN010000138.1:0-2514 GCA_963597235.1 bacterium | reverse complement strand
CGCGTATGAGCAGGAGATATATGGAATTGGTCTGTATTTTTATGTGGATGGAACAGATGACGAGGGTGAAATTAAATGCACATTGAAATTAGATGATCAGGTTGTGGCGGAAGATACCGTAACGATCAGAGAACTGATGACAACGCAGAGTAGTTCGTCAATTAATGAAACGGAACTGTATTTAAGAACGAATGCGAAGCAATCCGGTGAATATACATTATTGCTTCAGGGGGAAAATATATCGCCGGATACAAGAGTTGCTTTATATGGAAGCAGGAATGCAGATCATATGCTGAGTTATGTGAATGCAAATTCTGACCATGTTGCGGATATTTTTTATTCATTAGAGGTCATGAAACCGCAGCATCCATACATATGGATGACAGCAATGATCTTGGCGATGAGTCTGCTGTTCAGTTATCTTATTTACAGTGATTTGAAGGAGAAAAACAGTGATTAAAGCAATAAAGAAACATAAACGAATTGTAGCAGCAGTTGTAATCCTGATTTTGACTGTGGTAATAGAGCTTGTGTGTAATTTACCGGCAATCAGAGACGGGTACGATAATCTTGATCTGACAAAGTATATTACTGTGGAGAATGAAGGAAACAAGGAAAAATATGTAATCAGTTATTCTTCACCAAAGAAATTTTATATAAAAGAGTTAAAATTATCAGGAACCTTTCCAAAAGAATATTCTTATACAATAAAAACAAAGGAATATAATTCCTTTGACAAAGAATCAGAAGAATATTATTCTGATACAGTGAATTCATGGTTCTCAGATTTTTATACTAACTTGAATAAGAAAGTTACTTCTATAGAAATTACCTTGAATAAAGTGGAAGATGCTGAATTGATCGCTGTATCCTGCTCAAACAGATTTGAGATCAATAAATACAGAGTTCTATTTTTCATTGTTGCTTTTTCTTTATTATATTGTCTTCTGTTTGAGAAGAAAATTTACAAAAAACTGGAATGGCTCTTTATGGTGTATGCGTTGATTTTTGGATTATTGTTGATCTTTTATGGACAGCCAGTCAGATATTCATGGGATGAACAGATTCATTTTGGAAGGGCTTATAGCTTGGCATACACTAAGACGATAAAGTGGAATGAAGCTGCTTTAAATGTTAAGAATGATGAAACGGTACAATGTAATACAAAGGCAGAATTTGCTGAATTGCGTCAATGTATGGATGCGAAAGGAAAAACATATGTATATTCAGAAATTAAAGACAATGTTTTGCCGGAATATACAATGTTAGCATATCTTCCGCAAGCTTTGTTCTTGAGAATTGGAATGGCATTTAACATGTCATTTACTACTTTGTTTGCTTTCGGAAAATTGGGGAATCTGTTATTATATATTGTGATTATGTTTTGGGCAATACGTTGTGCAAAAATAAAGAAGATATTTTTGACTTTTTTTTCATTGATGCCGACAATGCTGTGGTTAGCAGCATCATATACTTACGATAGTGTGGTAATTAGTTTTATTACTTTAGGTTGTGTATTGTGGGCAAATGAGATGTATGAGCCTTCTGATAAGATGGATGTTTCAAAGATTATTAGCATGGTTTTTCTTTTGTCAGTTGGATGTTTTGCAAAGGCTGTATATATTCCAATTATATTAATAATAGCATTACTTCCTAACATAAAAAGATGTTCTAAAAAAGAAAAATGCATTATTTATGGCGGCATTATCTTTATTTTTTTATTAGTATTAATGACGTTTGTATTACCCACACTTACAAGTACAGTAGCGAAAGATATATCGGTAAGTGGAGATGCACGTGGAGGTGACACGGGAATAGTTCGACAGGTTATTTCTATGCTAAAGCATCCAATTGCGAGTATAAAATTAATGGTAGGGAATATTGTACAATTAGACAACTTTAGAAATATAGGAGTACCTGAGTCTGATAATTTTTTCTTTGGAAATTTAATGCTTGTTAATTTTGCAAATTTAGGAATTTTAAATGATAAATGGAGTGCATTATTGATTCCGATTATATTGTTTATGTTTTTGTATAAAGATCCGTCTGAAAAGACATATTCAAAATTGCCAACGTTAAAAAAAATTATTATGGTTTTCCTTTGGATAGGAACAGTGGTGCTTATATGGTTGGCATTATATCTTTCATTTACACCTGTTGGAGAGGAAGTAATTGAAGGCGTTCAAGCGAGATATTATTTACCATTGCTTTATTTATTTGCTTTAGCTTTTCGGGATATAGGAATTGGGTTGCAATGTAAAAGTGAGCAAATGAAAAAGATAGTCAGTGTGGCAGTATATGTGATGGGTTTTGTATTGATGTATCAATGTTTATTAGATGGAAGATTAATCTGAACACACGAAATAAGCTCTCGGAATCATGAGCTTTCCGACCAGGATTCATTGGTCGGATGAACTTTGAAAAGTAAATATTATCCAGAACGGATATGAAAAGTAATAAATGATGAAATTTGGCGCACTTTTATAGACCTTGCGTCAAACATGGCTTATAATG
>CAVBPN010000137.1:0-4862 GCA_963597235.1 bacterium | reverse complement strand
GTTTGGAGCAGAAGGATTTGAAATCGTTGCTATCAACGACCTTACATCCCCGAAAATGTTGGCTCACTTATTAAAATATGACTCAACTCAGGGAAGATATGCTCTGGCTGACAAAGTAGAAGCAGGAGAAGATTCCATCACAGTTGACGGAAAAGAAATCAAAATCTATGCAAAAGCTAACGCTGCAGAACTTCCTTGGGGAGAAATCGGTGTAGACGTAGTTCTTGAGTGCACAGGTTTCTATACATCCAAAGACAAAGCTCAGGCTCATATCGATGCAGGTGCTAAACACGTTGTTATTTCCGCTCCGGCTGGAAACGACCTTAAAACAATCGTTTACAATGTAAACCACGAAGGACTTACAAACGAAGATAAGATTATCTCCGCTGCATCCTGCACAACAAACTGCCTTGCACCAATGGCTAAGGCTCTTAACGATCTTGCACCGATCAAATCTGGTATCATGTGCACAATCCACGCTTACACAGGTGATCAGATGACACTTGACGGACCGCAGAGAAAAGGCGATCTGAGAAGATCCCGTGCAGCTGCAGTTAACATCGTTCCGAACAGCACAGGTGCTGCAAAAGCAATCGGTCTGGTTATCCCGGAACTGAACGGCAAACTGATCGGATCCGCTCAGCGTGTACCAACCCCAACAGGTTCTACAACAATCCTTACAGCAGTAGTTGAAGGAAACGTTACAAAAGAGCAGATCAACGCAGCTATGAAAGCAGCTTCTAACGAATCCTTCGGATACAACGAAGACGAAATCGTATCCAGCGATATCGTTGGTATGAGATTTGGTTCTCTGTTCGATGCTACTCAGACAATGGTTCTGCCACTTGAAAACGGCACAACAGAAGTACAGGTTGTTTCCTGGTATGACAACGAAAACTCCTACACAAGCCAGATGGTTCGTACAATCAAACACTTTGGAAAACTTCTGAACGCTTAATTAAGTTTATAAGTTAGAGTGTGGAGTTTGTTATTGCATTTGAGCAGTAGCATAAATAGACTCAGTCAGGGTCCGGTCTGATTTGGACCGGACCCATTTTTTATTTGAAATGGACCTATCCGTTTTGATTATTTTGAATTTGGAGGAATATTAGCATGGGATTAAACAAAAAATCCGTTGATGATATCAATGTAAAAGGCCAGAAAGTTCTGGTAAGATGTGACTTTAATGTACCTCTGCAGGACGGTAAGATTACAGATGAGAACCGTCTGGTAGCAGCTCTTCCTACAATCAAGAAGCTGATCGCAGATGGCGGAAAAATCATTCTTTGCTCACACCTTGGTAAACCGAAGGGAGAACCAAAACCGGAATTATCTCTTGCACCTGTTGCAAAACGTCTCACAGAGCTTCTCGGACAGGAAGTTAAATTCGTTCCGAGCCCGGTTGTTGTTGACGACACTGTAAGAGCAGCTGTTGATGAAATGAAAGATGGAGAAGTTATCCTTCTTGAAAACACACGTTACCGTGCAGAAGAAACAAAGAACGGTGATGAATTCAGCAAAGATCTGGCTTCCCTTTGCGATGTATTCGTAAACGATGCATTTGGTACCGCTCACAGAGCTCATTGCTCCAACGTTGGTGTTACTAAATATGTAGATACAGCAGTAGTTGGATACCTGATGGAAAAAGAAATTGCATTCCTCGGAAATGCAGTAGAAAATCCGGAAAGACCATTTGTTGCTATCCTTGGTGGAGCTAAAGTTTCCAGCAAGATCTCCGTTATCAACAACCTTCTTGACAAAGTTGATACTCTGATCATCGGTGGTGGTATGTCCTACACATTCTCTAAAGCACTTGGCGGATATATCGGAAATTCTCTTTGCGAAGATGATTACCTTCAGTATGCATTAGACATGCTTAAGAAAGCAGAAGAAAAAGGCGTTAAACTTCTTCTTCCTGTTGACAACAGAATCGGAGATGACTTCTCCAACGACTGCAATATCCAGGTTGTAGACCGTGGATGCATCCCGGATGGCTGGGAAGGAATGGATATCGGACCAAAGACAGAGCAGCTTTTCTGCGACGCTGTAAAAGATGCCAAGACTGTTGTCTGGAACGGACCGATGGGCTGCTTCGAAATGCCGAACTTCGCTCATGGTACAGAAGAAGTTGCAAAAGCACTTGCTGAGACAGACGCTACAACAATCATCGGTGGTGGAGACTCCGCAGCAGCAGTTAACATCCTTGGTTATGGCGACAAGATGACTCACATCTCTACAGGTGGTGGAGCATCCCTGGAATTCCTGGAAGGAAAAGAGTTACCAGGTGTAGCAGCAGCAAACGACAAGTAAAAACAGCGTATATAATCCAAACACGGCGTTAGATGCAGCTCGACGTACTATCTTTTGTACGACTTCGCTGCATCTGCCTTGTGTTTGAAATCATATCCGCAGTTTTTTGCGGGTAAACATATACAAATTAAGGAGATAATAGAAATGGCAAGAAAGAAAATTATCGCTGGAAACTGGAAAATGAACATGACTCCAAGCGAAGCAGTTAAATTAGTTGAAACTCTGAAACCACTCGTACAGAACGACGAAGTAGACGTAGTATTCGGTGTTCCGGCAATCGACATCGTTCCGGTTGTTGAAGCCTGCAAAGACACAAACATCGCTGTAGCAGCAGAGAACATGTATTTCGAAGAAAAAGGTGCATACACAGGCGAGATCGCTCCGGCTATGCTTGTAGACGCTGGTGTTAAATATGTTATCCTTGGACATTCCGAGAGAAGAGATTATTTCGGAGAAACAAACGAAGATGTTAATAAGAAAGTTCTTAAAGCTTTCGAACACGGAATCACACCAATCATGTGCTGTGGAGAATCTCTTGAGCAGAGAGAACAGGGCATCACAATGGACTGGATCCGTCAGCAGGTTAAAGTTGGTCTTCAGAACGTAACAGCAGACCAGGCTAAGACTATGGTTATCGCTTACGAGCCAATCTGGGCTATCGGAACAGGTAAAACAGCTACAAGCGAACAGGCTCAGGAAATCTGCAAAGGTATCCGTGAGTGCGTAGCTGAAATTTACGATACAGACACAGCAGAAGCTATCCGTATCCAGTACGGCGGATCTGTAAATGCAGGAAATGCAGCAGAACTGTTTGCTATGGCTGACATCGACGGAGGTCTTGTTGGTGGAGCTTCCCTGAAACCAGACTTCGGAAAAATCGTTTGCTACAAATAATTATCAAAAATAATTATTAGAAGAATCATTCAGAAAGCCAGATACTTTAAAACCATTCAGGTTTTGGGGAATCTGGCTTTTGTATATTTTCAGAGACGTACAAATGTCCGTGCTTGACAAAATCCATTTTATACCATACTATTAAACACAAGTGGTAAAATATTCCCTGAGAGATGAGGGACGAGGAGAAAGGAGCCATTTTAAAATGGAGAAAAAAGTGATTCGTGCTGCCCTTCTGGGTTTTGGTACAGTAGGAACAGGTGTATATAAGGTACTGCAGAAGCAGAAAGAAGATATGATCCCGAAGCTTGGAAACCAGATTGAGATTAAGAAGATTCTGGTCCGTAATCTGGAAAAAGCAGCAGCAAAAGTAGAAAATCCGGCAATCCTGACAAATAACTGGGATGAGATCGTAAATGATCCGGACATTGATATTGTGATCGAGCTGATCGGTGGAATTGAACCGGCAAGAAGTTATATACTGGCAGCTCTGAATGCCGGTAAGCATGTTGTAACAGCAAATAAGGATCTGATCGCAGTGCATGGTAAAGAACTTCTCGATGCAGCGGAAGCACATCATGTGGATTTCCTGTTTGAAGCAGCAGTAGCAGGTGGAATCCCGATCATCCGTCCGCTGAAAGAGTGCCTTGCAGGAAATTATATGGCAGAAGTTATGGGTATCGTCAATGGTACAACGAACTTTATCCTGACAAAGATGACTCAGGACGGAATGGAATTTAAAGATGCTCTTGCGCTTGCAACAGAACTTGGTTATGCAGAAGCAGATCCGACAGCGGATATCGAAGGTCTTGATGCGGGACGTAAGGTAGCAATTCTTGCATCTGTAGCATTCAATTCCAGAGTTGTATTTGATGATGTTTATATCGAGGGAATCACAAAGATTACAGCAAAAGACATTAAATATGCAAAAGAAATGGGCTGTGACATAAAACTTCTCGGAGTTGCAAAGAATACAGAAGAAGGAATCGAAGCATACGTGTGCCCGATGCTGATTCCAAGCAATCATCCACTTGCAACTGTTAATGACTCCTACAATGCTGTTTTTGTAAATGGTGATGCGGTAGAGAATGCAATGTTCTACGGCCGCGGAGCTGGAGAACTTCCGACAGCAAGTGCTGTAGTCGGAGATTTGTTTGAAATTGCAAGAAATATCAAAGCAGGCTGCTGTGCAAGAATCGGATGCACCTGCTATAAAGCACTTCCGGTCAAGAAGATGGCGGATACCTATAATCGTTACTTTATGAGACTGATCGTAGAAGACCGCTGCGGTGTTCTTGCTGAAATGACTGCTGTTTTTGCAAAATACGGTGTCAGTGTGGCTCAGATCATACAGAAAGCTGCCCGCGCAGAAGGCGGTGCAGAAGTTGTTGTTATCACAGCTAAAGTTCGTGAAGGTGATTTCCGTACAGCAATGGAAGAACTGGGCGGAAGAAGTTCTGTACGTAAGATAAGCAGCATGCTTCGTGTATATGGCGAATAAATTGATATGAGACGCATGTAAAGTTGTCATAAGGAGCATACCTGGAATTATTTTCTCGAAAGGAATATGTTTATGGGAAATATAATGGATTACATCAGCTGGAGAGGGGATCTTACATTTGAACAGTCAAAGTTCAATGAGGTTGATAATCTGATTC
>CAVBPN010000136.1:4072-5757 GCA_963597235.1 bacterium | reverse complement strand
TCAGTAGACAGTCATATTATCAAGTTATCAGAGGGAGAGGTTGGGGAAATTCAAAGAAGATTATCCAAAAGTGAAGAGGATAAAAACTTTGCCCCGAAACAGAATGAAAAGATTTGCCCTATGACACCTCCATTGGCTCTTGAGCACGTATAGATTCTGAATCTGTACATTATGTCCAAACAGAGAAATATCGACCCCCGCAGATTGATCTGTGGGGGTCTTTTAAACTTATATATCCAGATGGGGGAGTAGTTTTGAAAAATAACAAGTATGAAATCGATATGTGCAATGGCTCGATCATGGACAAACTGATTTCCTTTTCCCTGCCATTGATGTTTTCCGGAATTTTGCAGCTGATGTTCAATGCTGTAGATATCATTGTCGTTGGACAGTTTACCGGAAGTGAAGCACTCGCTGCAGTCGGTTCAACCACTGCACTGATTGCTGTTTTTACAAATTTATTTATCGGAATATCTCTTGGGGCAAATGTGCTTGCTGCACGCTTCTATGCCTCAGGTAAACATAAAGAAATGTCAGAGACCGTACATACGGCAATTACGCTGGCGTTGATAAGCGGTATCGTTATGGCGTTCGTGGGTCTGATATTTTCCCGTCCTGCCCTTGAAATCATGGGTACTCCGGACAATGTCATTGATCAGTCCACACTCTATATGCGTATTTATTTCCTTGGAATGCCGTTCTTCATGTTGTATAACTACGGTGCAGCAATTTTGAGAGCAGTAGGAGATACGAAACGGCCATTAATCTATCTGATCATATCCGGACTGGCAAATGCCGGCCTGAATCTGCTTTTGGTCATTGTATTTGATATGGGAGTTGCCGGTGTTGCAATCGGAACCGTGGCATCCCAGTGTATCTCATGCATTCTTGTATTACGCTGCCTCTATCACTCAGAAGGAAGTTACCAGCTCAGATTCTCAAAACTGACAATAAAAAGTTTTTATCTGAAACAGATTTTTCAGGTAGGAATCCCGGCAGGAATTCAGAGTACGGTCATCAACCTTTCCAATGCATTACTGCAGTCCTTTGTAAACTCTTTCGGGTCTGTAGCAATGGCAGGCTATACCGCAGCAAATAATATTTTTGGATTTTTATATGTATCCGTCAATTCTGTTACCCAGTCCTGTATGAGCTTCACAAGCCAGAATTACGGAGTACGTAAAACAAAACGTATGGACAGAGTTCTTCTTGACTGTATCATTCTGTCTTTTACATTTTCTTTCACATTAGGATGCGGTGCATACTTTTTTGGAGACAAGTTACTGCGTCTGTATACCAGCGATCCGGATGTTACTCAGTGCGGAATCGAAATTCTCGCTTACACAACCGTTCCTTATTTCTGCTGTGGCATTATGGATCTGATTCCTGGTGCACTTCGTGGAATGGGATGTTCCGGTGTACCAATGATCCTGTCGATCATAGGAACTGTCGGAACACGTATTGTATGGGTATTTGGCTTATTCCCACATAACAGAAGCCTTTCATTTTTGTTTATTTCTTATCCGGTATCCTGGCTTATCACGATCACTTTGCAGGTCATCTGCTATTATTTTGTAAGAAAAAAAGTACATAAAACACTTCTGACAGCAGCCGGAAATTAATACATATTATATGCCGGCACAGGACTTTTTCTGTTTTCCATTATGCCTTGATGCATTCAGTTT
>CAVBPN010000136.1:3163-4062 GCA_963597235.1 bacterium | reverse complement strand
ATACTGGTTCTTATTTACCAATTCCGGAAGAATCTGGTTTTATTTCCGGGAATGAATTTATACTGGAACGATTTTTCTTACAGGAGGGCAGTTCCTATTCCTTTTATATTTCGTGGGAAAATGGTCAAACGGGAACCTTTTCCTTTACCTACGATCATTCATTTATAACAAATGATCAGTGGATGGAAAGAAATATGATGAGATACGAGAGTATCTGAACCAGTATCAGTATCAGATTACCTGCCAGACAGGAAACACGTATATTTCGTATTGCCGGAATCCTGCCGTTGATGCGATACTGCACTATTATGAAGAGGAATGTCAAAAACGACAGATTGCATTCGACTGTCAGATTGAAATGCCGGAAAGTACGGTGGAATGGCAGATTTTCAGGAGAAAGACGGTATATTCCATGCAACTGTTTTCCTGACGTTTCAGAATCTTACTCCGCCTCAAACAGGTATTGAAGATAAGACTTTAAAATACCGGCATCCGTATGAAGCTGTATAGCATTGCTATACGTATCCACATAAACAATACTCTGGATCGGTACACGTACCGGTGTGCGGTCTGAAATCACTTCGATATATCTGGAGTCCGCATCATTCTCAAAGTGAATTCGATCCAGCACTCCATACAGCTTTGTTTCCTCAAATGGTTTCAGAAGATAATAATCCGCCTGAACATCATAGCTGGATACTGCAAATTCACTGCTTGTCGTAACAAAGATCAGTGCACAGGATTCAAGTTTTCTAAAAATAAGTCGGATATATGATTGTATATTCGACAAAATCATGGTAATATATTTATATATCTGCATAAATCGCAATATGGAAGGAGATTTATCATGAATCGAACCAGACAGATTTTAAAGAAATCCGCAGCAGCAGCGTTGGGTG
>CAVBPN010000136.1:0-3136 GCA_963597235.1 bacterium | reverse complement strand
AAGTCTGCTGCCGGAACTAAAAGCAACATGACTCTTAAGGTAGAAGATACCGGACGTGCACTGGTTGGTGCCCTGATGGGCGGGGCAGATGTTTCCTGGCTGCAGAATATCAGTCTCGACAGTAATATTTCCATCAGGGACGGTGTAGAGGCAGTTGTATCCTCTGTTCTTCTGAATGATAATAAACTTTGTGATTTTAATGTGTTTATGGATCTTGCGAACGCGATGGAATATATTCAGATTCCGGAATTATCCGAATCTTATATTGTAGCACCTGTTGCTTCTGATTCTGAAGAAGATTCCGATGAAAGCCAGCAGTTCATAGATACCTATATGACAACTCTTTCTGACCTGACTTCCGTGCTTCCGGATTCCATGACAGTTTCCACACTTCTGGACCGTTATGGAAACATCGTGATCGATAATGTAGAAGAAGGTTCTTCTGTAGAAGAGAGCGTATCCGTTGACGGCATCAGCGAAAACTGTACTGCATATGAAGGTCTGATTTCCGAAAATGCTCTTTCCACAATGACGGAAGCGATCCTGACATCAGCAAAAGATGACGAGGAGATCAAAGCTCTTTTTGATCAGTGGGCTGATGAATCTTCAGACAGCGAAGATCAGTATAAAGAATTCCAGGATGCTATAGAAAGCGCATTAAATGATCTCTCCGCAGATGAAGATACCGATGAGAATGAAACTCTTTCTTCAAAAGTATGGGTAAATGCTGACGGAAAGATTATCGGACGTGAAATCGCTATAATAGATGATACAGCGAATACTCCGGTATTTACCTGGAAAGCTCCTTCAGACGGTGACAGTTCTGCAGTATTGGTTGAATTTGCAGCAGATGACACATCCCTCACCTTTACAGGAAACGGTAAGACAGCAGATGGTCTTCTGAACGGTGACTATATCCTTGCAGTAGATGGAACAGAAACTGTTGATATCAATGTAGAAGACCTTGAAACAAAACCTGAAAAAGTCGGTTATTATAACGGAACCTTTAATATTTCCTTCCCGGCAGGAGATACAGACTCCACAGACAAAGATGCAGAAGCAAATCCATTAGCCGGATTTGGTGCGGTCATTAAATTAATTTCTGATGCCGATGCAGAAACTTCTACTCTGGAGCTTACCGTTACAACTTCAGGAGCTGTACTTGCAACATTGTCCATCACCGGCGAAAATGGCGAAGGGGTTGATATTCCGGATTTTGCATCACTTGATAAGACTTATGATTCTACAGATGATGAAGCTATGACCGGTTACCTCACAGAAATAAACTGGGATACCTTCCTTACGAATGTGAAGGCAGCAGGTGTTCCGGATGAACTTGCCTCTCAGCTTGAAGAAGTATTAAAAGCAGCTGTTGAAAGCGCGTCTCAGCCAGCAGAAGAAGATAGTGATACTACAGCAGACGCTGAAACAGATGAAGAAAACACAGCTGAAGACGATGCTGCATAAATATTTTTTCAATCATCAGATAAGAGATAATTAAAAAGCATGATTTTAAAAGAGGATATCCCTCAGGCAGAAGCCTTAAGGATATCCTCTTTTTTTACTTTATAAGCTGTATATTCAAGATTGAAAAGAACAAAAGCAGTAACAACCGGGATAAGACCAAGCCACGATCCCTTCAGATCAAGCACCTGGCATGCCAGAAAGGAGATTGCAACACCACCATAAAAACAGATCAGTACTTTCCCGAAATAAATGCCTCTGTGAAGAGACTGTTCATCTTTACTGCACAGATATTCTGTAAATCCTGTTACACACTGTCGCAGATTATTTGTACAGAAAATACTGGAACTTGCAAATCCATCCGCCCCTTTAAAGGAACACCACTGAAAAGCAGTAGCAAAAAAGATGGGAAATAATGCAACAAATGGATTCATTTCCTCAGAAAAGAAACCAATCATAAATAAGACAATACCATCAATAAAAATACTGAGCTTTTTTAAATTATATTTTGATATCTTATGTGAAATAAATACAGTCGATGCTATCGCAACGATATAAATCACCAATGCGATCAAACGAAACAACCACTGTTCATCCGGATGCCCAACCGCATCCATCGCAAGCGAGATCATGTTTCCTGTCTGCGCAGATCCAAAAACATCATGTCGGTTCAGGATTGCGTAACCTCCCATAAAACCGCCAATTAAAGTCATATTCAGGTGCAGCCTTCTCTCCAATGCTGCTTCATCCATTAAAATCATTCCTTTTCTTAGTATATAATTTTCTTATTTTATCGGCTTTAATTATAATCTTGCTAATATATATTGTACAATCGATATTTTATCTATATAATATAAATTGCTTTTATATTTGATATTTTTTACATATGGAGGAAAACGCATTGACCTATCAAGATATACATACATTTCTTACTATTGCATCCAGTCCGTCCCTTTCCAAAGCCGCAGAAAGCCTTTTTGTATCACAGCCGGCCCTCAGCCACCGTCTGTCTGCACTGGAAGAAGAACTCGGAACAGAACTTATTATACGCCGTAAGGGAGCACGTACACTTGAACTCACAGATGCAGGACATCGCTTTATTCCGATTGCGCAGAAGTGGGAGCAGTTGTGGATTGAAACCGGAAAGATTAAATTCGAACAGCCATCCACCCAGCTCCGAATCGTAAACGTAGACAGTCTGAATTTTTATTTTATGCCTCAGGTAATTGAAAATTTTCTGAAAGAGAATCCTAAATGCAGTCTGCATATCAACACTATGCAGTCAAATCTTTCTTATAAAACTCTCGAAAATAAAGAAGCGGATCTCGGTCTTATCACCAATCCCCACTTCTTTAAGAAAGTCCAGACAATTCCGCTCTTTGAAGAGCAGCTCGTATTTGTGTGCCATAAGGATGCCCGTTACCGGGACGGGCTGCTTCCGTCACAGTTGAACAGCTCTGATGAAATTTATATTCCATGGAGCAATACATTCCTCATGTGGCACGATTACTGGTTCGGAAATGACCCGGAAGTCAGGGTTATGCTGGATAATATGGCGTTATTACGCCAGCTGCTTGACTTGAAGGATGCCTGGGCGATCATGCCGGCAACTCTTGGACGTAAACTTGCCGAAAAAGAAAACTGCCGGATCGTTTCTCTCGAAAACGGTCCG
>CAVBPN010000135.1:0-11038 GCA_963597235.1 bacterium | reverse complement strand
ATCGACTTCACAATTCTTGCAAAGCTCTGTGAATTTCTGGATTGCACACCGAATGATATACTGAAATTAAAGTAGGGCATTGGATTTTCTCCAGTGCCCCTTTTTATGATTTGATATTCACTTACGTTTATTTATTACCGCTATTATCAGACGGCAGTCTCACCTCTCCTGATCGTCTTTTCATAATAGAGTTCTGCGTCTCCATCAGTGTCGGAATATAATCACTTTCCTGCAGAAAATCACCAGCCGCTTCCGCATAAGATTCATAGCCAGCTGCTTTCATTCTCTTCAACATTTTTGCTAAAGCACTGTTCTTGTTCCTGCTTACCTGGCGGGTACTGATTCCAAGTTCCTCTGCTGTTTCTTTCATCTGTTTTCCCATGATGAAATAATCACTCACAATTTTCTTTTCATTTTCTGTCAGATCATTGAACAGCTCTTTGAAAAAGATTTCATTTGTAATGTCAGCTGCAACATTCTGATCTCTGTCAGCAATAAAATCTGTCGCACAGCTGATCTCTGACTGCAATCCGCAAAATAATACGGTATTATTTCTCCGGTGCTGCTGATGAAACATATAATGTTCCTTATTATAAGAAGTATTGAGAACTTCCAGCTCCTCTGCTGTCACGTTATCATATTTCACTTTCTGGTATCTGTCATAAAATGTATATTTTCTTTCTTCCATGATTGTTCCTCCGATTTGTCGATTTGGTTGATTCGCTTTGTGACAAATCGAAGTCATGGATATCTGGCATAGTGCCAGCCTTTTGCCTGCATTTCGATATGCCTTTTCCCTTCCGGCATTTATGCCGAAAAGAAACGCCATATCAGATATGCTGCCTCATTTTGGACATAAAAAAAGGCCATGCCCTTTCGGGCACAGCCAAACGCCTAAATTACTTGAGAAAAGAAAAACCTCCGCAAACAAATGTCTGCGAAGGTCTATTTCTCTCAGCATATCAAGTTTATCATATTGATTTTTTCAAGTCAGTACCAGCACTCTTTCATTTATCTTCCATTTTACTACCAATACTGTTCCACTTATGTTTCACTCCCTTCTGCAGGGAAAGCATCTTTCCTTCCGTGCACCGGAACATCTGTCCAGAGGAGCTTCGCAATGACCGCATCTTCGGTCGTATCCTCCTTCAGAAGTTCGAAGATCGCCGCCGCACTCTTATTCAGCTTCAGTATGCCATGAAATTCATCAGCCCCGTCCCCCACCGGAACCGCCATCTTCTGATCATCAAGCTCCATTATCTCAAATGTGTACTTCAGTTTCACTTTTTCCCACCTGTAGTTCCCGCACTCCGGCAAGGACGTCCTTTCTGTCGTTTTTCTTTCCCCATTATAACCTTGCTTCTTTTTTTGTAAATAGTCTCTGCTGCAATGTCATGTCATTGCCCGCCAACTCCCCATATTTTTTGGGAGTTGACGGGGTTTTTATTTTGTCAGCATGTGCATCTACTCCTCGTCTAAATCGGCGATCATTTTAACTTCGCTGACTGCCAAGGCAAGCTGAAGTTTGTTTTTTAGCCCGGTTTTTTGCAGCATATTGCTTACATGAAACTTGACTGTGGACATTTCAATGCCCATCTCAGATGCAATGCGCGGGTAGGACAGACCTCGAAGCAGATAACGTAATACCTTTAGTTCCGTTTTTGTAAATTCCGTACTTTTCGCCAAGCCGATCTGGACGGGTGGCGGTGCATCGGGAAAAATGTGTTCACCGGCCATTGTACGTTGTACAATTTCCATCAGACGATTTTCCGTAGAATCCTTGTACCACAGGCTGTCTGCCCCGGCTGATTTGGCATTTTCCAGAACTGCACCGTCAATCAGTGAGGTTACAACAATGATTTTTATTTTTGGATATGTGGTTTTGATCTCTCGAACAGCAGTCAGACCGTTCTCGCGATTCTGTGTCTGCACATCCATCAAGACAAGATCAACCGGGGTGACCCGACATATCCCGACAGCCTGTTTTGCGCTCGGAATAGATGCGACGATCTGATGACCATCTTCGACTGGAAAGTAGCTTTCTAACAGGCTGCGGATCATTGGCTGATCTTCAACAATCATAACTCTCATGGTCAGTAACCTCCTTTTCTGGCAGAGTAAGGAAAAGCGTAAAGTCAGGGATACTTTGAATCTCCATGGTACCGCCGGCTTCTGTTACACGGCGACGCAGCATGGAAAGTCCGCCGCCCTCCCGAATTTCTTCCTTCGGCGGTACACCGTTGTTGTTCAGAATAAGCTTTGTCTGTCCAAAGCGTTTCCTAAAGTGCACATACAGCTCTGTGCCATCGGCATGGCGAACACAGTTTGCAGCACATTCGGTAATTGCCAATGCTGCAAGTGACCGTATAGCTGACATATCGGAAACTTCCCCTTCAATCAGCACACGAACGCCCATTTCACTGCTTTTGCCCATCGCTATTTCTAATGGATCAGACTCGGCGCGTATCTGATTGGAGCGGTAAAGTACTGCAATGGACTGTTCAAAAAGTGCCGCACTTTCTTTGAGTGCCGTAAGGCTGCTTTGTTGGTATAGCGCCCGTCGTACGGCGAGAATGCTGTGTCCGATATCATCATGGACACGCTGCTTCATTTCAAGGGTCTCTTCTTCACGGATGATCTCCGGCATCTGCTCAAAAAGTCTTCGCAATCGGTCATTGACTTTTGCAAGTTTTTTATTTTCTTCATTCAGTTCGGTCTGTCGCCGCATCAGCTCCGTTACATCAAAAGCGGTGACCTGCGTATATCGAACCCCCGCTTTTGTCTTAATCTGCTCTTTTGTAAATCGCAGAGCACTGCCGTCGGGAAAACGAAAAATCTTAAGCTGTGGTTCCAGACAGTAAATGCCTTCGGGTGGCGTTTTCAGGGCACTTTCCAACTCCGTAAGCGTCTGCACGCCATTTTCTTGCAAAAAACCTGCTATGGCAAGCATTCGGTGGTTGATAAGCCGTACGATACCGTTTGTGTCAAAAAAGCAGACTGCAATGGGAAGGTGGTCAAAGCTCTCCTTGATTTTGTCCATATGCTTCTACCTCCAGTTTTTCCAGTTTGTGGATGATATATTGTAAGCCGTCCTCGTCCTGCATCCATTCCAGTTTAGGAAATCGTTCCGTTAAGTCACAAAGATCCTCCTTGCAGGACACACAGATATTAACTTCAATCCAATCCCTGATTTCAACGGAGATCAGAAGTGATTCCAAGGATTCAAGCCCCATCTCCACTACCGCTTCAAACAAGTCATAAATCTGTGTCGCCTGATCCATAGTGAGCAGGATTTCCCCGTCTATAAGTGCTCTACATTCCACATCGTACAGGGTCAGACTCTCTATGGACTCGTTAAAGCACAGCCGTAGTTCCTGCATGGAAATCTTATCTCGTTGTGCACCGACAAAAATCAGGTTATTCCTCCGCTTAATATAAGTTCCGATTACGATCGTCTGTCCAAGAAGCTTTCTGGCCTCGTTCTCATCCTTTGCTTTCTGTACTGCAGTTAGTCGATCGCGTAACATTACAATTTGCCTGGAGGTCTGCATCTCCACCATGTCATACAGGTAGTTTTCCTCCGACAGTCGCAGATGCTTTTCCCGCTGGGCATTCTCTTCTGCCAGAACGTTGCCCATGTCAAGCAGTTCATCATGTGTCAGTTCCAGTGCCTCACGGAGCCGGTTTAACTCAGAAATATCCTCTTCCCAGAAAACCCAGCCGCCGTGTAACGGATGTCGATTCAAAATCGTATCATTATCCAGCATTCTGGTATCCGCTTCCATTTGCTGCAGTACATCTTGGGGGATCGGCTCACCCATTGCGACGGAGATCTGCTTCAAAGAAAAGTCCGTATTTGTGATCTGAACCGATAGCATGGCTGCCTCAAACAGTTCGTCATATCCCGTGTTGGACTGGATCAGACCGCATTGGATACAGCCTTCAAAGGTGATGCAAATCAGTAGACAATGGGCGGCAGTCATGTCGCCTGCAAGCAACAGGAGGAACCGGATACCACGTATGTATGCAGTGGTATATATCAGAGAAAGACCAAGAGGAATCAGCGGCAGCAGAAGGATAGTTTTGCTCTGTGGGATGCGACATTTCTTTAGCATTATAGTAAAAGAAACAAATACACATAGAACCAGCCACATCAGAACGATGTAATAACCTGCCTTATAGCGATAGTTAAGATCTGTCATAATGCCGGAAGGGAAAAAAAATACGCCTTGATGCAGGTCATTTGTCAGGACAAGGAGAAACAGCAGTATCGACGGCACATAAAGAAACTTCGTCCAAAGTGGCAGACGATATTTTTCCGACTTGCCAAGTGACATGCTTACAAATACAGCTACAACTGGAATGAACAGCATGGAAAAATAGTACCAATACCAGAGCCAGCGCTTGATATTCATGCTGTCAATGGAATGTTTGATGATTTTAAGCAGCATCCACAATGCCATCATCCCAATGATCGCTAACAAATACCGCCGAACCTGGGTTTGAATGATCCGTGTGCGGATGGAAATCCCCCAGGCCGTCAGTAGGAAGATATGAATTGCACCACGGATCAACAAAGCATTCTGGGGTAATGAACCGCTTTGCGTAAGATATTGCAGAATCGCTGCAAATACAATGAGCGGCAGCACAATCAGAGTCGCAAGTATGTTTTTTTGTGTCGTCCTGCTCATATCATCCCCTCCTCTTTTGCAAACACATTTTTTTATTATGGTACCATGCATGTGTTAAAAAGGCAATGTTGTCTGATCCGCCCACATGCAAAGAATTTGGGGAATAATTGCAAATCCTATCCAATCGGCGGGGGTATGATCCGGAACGATATATTATGATACAAATGTAATGGGAAGAGTGATACTGATTTCCACAGTTTGTGATAGAAAAAAGCTATGCAGCTGCAGACACAGCCTGTGGAGAAAAGGAAAGAGAGGTGCTTGTGGTAATGAATGAAGTTAAATCGCCTTTGCGCATTATATGTCGAAATTGTGGTCACCCCGTGACTTTTGATATTGAGCATCAGACATACCGCTGCCCAATGTGCGGGGAAATATCGGGGATTGAACAGGCGCGGCAGGAATCCCTCAGACTGCACGAACTGCACAAGGCGGAACTGCATGCTCAATGTGCACAGTTAATGACGGCAAACTGTTCGGGCTGCGGCGCAACCGTATTTTTTCCGCAGGGAGAAGCCCTCAGTAATTGCGATTTTTGCGGTGGAAGACTTATTCGCGCTGATGCAAAGGAGCTTGGTTTTTCGCCCGATCTGGTCATTCCATTCGTGCTTACCGAGGAAGAAGCAAAGAAGCGCTTGCGTGAATGGGCGGCAGATCATCCGAAAGCGGACGAAGCCCGTATGATCAATAGTTCTCTGGAGGACATGCAGGGTTATTATATGCCCTACGAGATTGTGAGAGGACCCATGGAGGTCAAAGCAAACCGGGCGGGGATTTCCCGCACTTACCTGTGTCGGGGTTTTATAGAGAATACTGCCGCAAACTGCGTTCGTGAGATGGATTCGGCTCTGCTTGATGCAGCGGGGCCCTTTGAACTTGATGCTGCCATTCCATTTGAATATGGCTGTATTGCGGGACATCGTGCTTTGATCCCTGATTTATCAGACAATGACATCGACAGACGTGTGCGCCGCCAGGTAGCAAATACCTACCAGCCGACGGTACAGAAGACTCTTCATGACAGTGATATCCGCATCAAGGTCACCTCCGACAAGCTGCTTTCGGCATCAGCAATGCTGCCGGTATATGTGTTAAAAAAGGGCCGACTCTCTGCCGTTGTAAACGGGCAAACGGGGCGCGTAGCCCTTTCATTAAAGGATAAAGAGAAAAAACCGTTCCCGTTCTGGGCGTTAGAGGCATCAGTCTATACCCTTACCGTTACGCTTTTGCTGTGTGCGATCATTTCCTTTACGTGGCAATATGCCGCCTTGTTCGGAACATTTTTTGGAGTGTTGATTTTTTTCGGCATGGGAGAAAACCGTGCGCCGATCGCTTCGCGAGTCATAAAACGCGGTGAAAAAATGCGCGCACGCCGTAGGGACGGCAATCTTTTGTTAGAGCAAAGCGAACCGTCGTTACCGCCTTATCCGCCGGTGTTCTATGAGAACATCGACGGGCGAGAGGTAGCGGTAGAATATAAATTTTTTCCGCCGCAGCGTATTCTGTCGTTGCTAATGCAGAGCCTCGCACTGATATTTGCACCCGTCGTTACGGCGGCAGGACTAGCGGCGTTGACAGCACTCAGAAACGGCCACAGTGTGTCGAAAGAGCTTGCAGGACTAGATCTTCGCGGAGGCAGCATCTGGTTCATTTTTACGGTGACCTACGGTGTTTTATCTCTGGTGGTGACGATGCGGATCGAGGCATATAATCGTCCTTTTGTTTTAAAGCGCTCGCAAAACGGTGACGGTGTGCTTGTGGGAGATCCCAAGGCACGCAGCATGACGATTTTTAATGTCCATTTTTCCAAGAACGAAGCAGGCGCTATCGTAAAAACAAAGCAGGGCATTCTTTGGACAGTCGGAGCGGTCGGTGTGTTTGCAATGTCGGTTTGGGGTATGTTGGCTATATGAAATATCTGCGATACAAAGAATCGTTATACTAAGGCAAAAAGGAGGAGCTTATGGCAGAAAAAGAAAAAAAACAGTGGATCTGTGCCGGATGTGGCGCACGGGTTAAAGATAGCAATTTCGATTTAGGCAGGTTCCTTTTTCTCAAAGGAAGAAAAGAGATCATTTGCAGAGACTGCGCCGCTACCCTGCAATGCAAATATCCCGTGCGTAGAGAACGCAACCCTGAGTACAATGATTATAATCATAGCAGTCCGTCTATAGATGTCTATCCCGTTCAGGAACTGACTGCGGAGCAGGTGAAACAAGAGCTTGCAACAATTGATGCTTACCGTGAGGAGCTTCGTGCGTCCTTCGGCGGTGCCGAAAATGTGTTTGAGGTCAGACTTGTGCATCCGCTGCCCAAGCTCAATCCCTTCCGTGTGAACATTCCAAATGCCAAACGCTACAAAAACGCGATCGCAGTCTATGGGTATGTACGCCTCGGTATATTCCATAAGGGAGATCTTGCGGTGCTTCGTCACGGCACTACAATGCGGGATATAACCGTGCTTTTGATTCAGGAAGGTGCGATTCCGGAGGAAAGAGATCCACTGTTTCTCTTGCGCAATCCGGACAGTGACTCCTGTTTTCATTTCGTAAGGGAAGGAATCTCGGAGGGGTTTCCGGCAGTCATGGTTCTTTCTCCGGATGCCGCAGACGTTCAGCCGGGTGATCTGATTCTTGTCGATTGACAAAGGTTATGAACAGATTTTTTTTAAGAAAATCGGAGAAACCTATCCCATCGGCGGGGGTATGATCCGGAACAATATATTATGATACAGACACAAGAGGAAAGGCGGTGGAAGAGCATATATGCGAAGAATTGTGTTAGATATGCAAAGTGAGATGTTTGCGGAAGCGGTCACAAAAGCACTTGCCGACAGCAATCTGGATTTTTTGGTATACCGCACTTCAAAACCAGAAGAGACAATCTCCTTGTGTCGCGCCTGCCATGCCAACGTGCTGGTAATGGAGGTTGTTCGGCAGGGAGTTTGGAAACTTAGCGAGAGAATCAAGATTCTCAATGAAATAAAGGACAGTGAAACCGGGAGGAGTTGCAAGATGCTCCTGTTGGTGGATGAGAAGGCGGATGAACTGTTGGCTGCCGATGTACGTCAGGCAGTGAAGGATCAGTTAGCCGATAATTTCATTTATGCTTCCGTATCACCGGCATATCTCGCAGGTGTAATTGACACACTTTAGAAAAGAAGACTCGTGGGCATAGCAAACATTAAGAAAGGAAGTACAAACAATGGGACTTATTAAGGCAGCGCTTGGCGCAGCTGGCGGCGTGATGGCCGACCAGTGGAAAGAGTATTTTTATTGTGAAGCAATTCCGGAAAACGTGATGGCGGTTAAGGGAGTGCATCGTGTTTCCGATCGAAGCAGCAACTACAAAGGTTCGGACAACATCATTTCAAGCGGCTCTGTCGTAGCGATTGCCGATGGACAGTGCATGATCATTGTCGATCAGGGCAAGGTCACAGAGCTTTGTGCCGAGCCAGGGGAATTTGTCTATGATTCCTCGACAGAGCCTACCATCTTCTCCGGTGACCTGGGTACAAGTATCCTCAATACATTTAAGAACATTGGCAAACGTTTTACCTTCGGCGGTGAGCCGCCCAAGGATCAGCGCGTCTATTACTTCAATACCAAGGAACTTATCGGTAATAAGTATGGCACCCCGAGTCCTGTTCCATTCCGGGTTGTCGATCAGCGTGCGGGCATCGATATCGATATTTCTATTCGTTGCTTTGGTGAATACAGCTATCGGATCTGTGACCCGATTCTGTTCTATACCAATGTCTGTGGCAATGTCAGCGAGGAGTATACGAGAGATCATTTGGAAGGTCAGCTCAAGAGCGAACTTTTGACAGCTTTGCAACCCGCATTCGCAAAGATTTCTGACATGGGCATTCGTTATTCGGCGCTTCCCGGTCATACGACAGAGTTGTCAGATGCACTCAACGAAGTGCTTTCAGGAAAGTGGCGGAACCTGCGTGGACTTGAAATTGTTTCCTTCGGTGTTTCTTCTGTCAAGGCAAGTGATGAAGACGAACAGATGATTAAGGAGATGCAGCGAAACGCGGCATTTATGGATCCGACGAGAGCCGCGGCACATCTGGTCGGTGCACAGGCTAGTGCCATGCAGTCGGCAGCGAGCAATCAAAATTCTGGTCCGGCGATGGCATTTATGGGTATGGATATAGCTGGTAAAGCAGGCGGCGTGAATGCGCAGAATCTTTACCAGATGGGGACACAGCAGCAAGCACAGGAACCTGCATCGACTTCAGTAACATCTGAAATGCCGGCAAGCGGATGGACATGCAGTTGTGGTCAAAGAGACATTGTCGGAAAATTCTGTCTGGAATGTGGTGCGAAGAAGCCGGAAGCACAGCCGGAGGGATGGACGTGCAGTTGCGGTGCAGTGAACAAGGGAAAGTTCTGCCCGGAGTGTGGAGCAAAAAAACCGGCAGGTGTTCCGCAGTATAAATGCGACAAGTGTGGCTGGGAACCTGCTGATCCTACGCATCCGCCGAAATTCTGTCCTGAATGTGGAGATCCCTTTGACGATGGAGATCTCACGTAAAAAAGGTTGAAAATGGGGATGGATGTGGAAGTTAGGGATGGAAGTGAAACTGTGGAATGCCACAGAGAAAAAAGATAAATTGCAAAAAAATAAAGGAGTGACAGACTATGGGATTGTTTGATAAAAAGTATTGTGATATATGCGGAGAAAAGATTGGTTTACTTGGCAATCGTAAGTTAGAAAATGGAAATCTTTGCAAAAACTGTGCGGCAAAACTTTCGCCGTGGTTCTCTGACCGACGCAACAGCACAGTTGAAGAGATCAAGGCACAGCTTGCCTACCGCGAAGAAAACAAAGAAAAGGTGTCGACTTTCCACACAACACGAACACTTGGCACAAATGTTAAGGTACTGCTCGACGAGGATGCCGGAAAGTTTATGGTTACAAGAGCTCGTGACCTCGCAGATGCCAACCCGGATGTTCTCGACTTCTCGGATGTAACCGGATGCAATCTCGATATTGACGAGAGCCGTTCAGAAATAAAGCGCAAGGATAAGGACGGAAAGGAGATAAGCTACAATCCGCCACGCTATGAGTATTCTTACGACTTCTACATCACTATCTTCGTCAACAACCCCTATTTCGATAGAATACGCTTCCAGGTCAACTCCAGTTCTATACACATTACACCAGCTCCGCCACGTCCCGGAATGACCCCAGGATGCAATCCGGAAACCAATGTTGAGTATTGCAATTGCAAGGAACTCGGCGAGGAAATCAAGCAGGCACTTACGCAGGTACGTAATGACGTGCGTGAAAAGATAGAACAGGCAGCCGCTCCAAAGGTAGCAGTCACATGCCCATACTGCGGCGCAACCACCACACCGGACGCTAGTGGTTGCTGCGAATATTGCGGTGGTGCTGTGAACAGCTAATCATTAAAGAAAGGATGAGCTAAATGAAAAAGAACAGAACAAAAAGAATAAGCATTACCATCTAAATCGAAGAAGCGAAAACACTGCTTAAAACCATTGTTTTCGAATAACCGATTTCATCTTAGGTTGGAATTGGCTACATTGTTGACCTCATCAAAATCATCTGCGGCAAGTTTACAGATAAAAACGGCAATCTCATTCAGAGAGAATCATAGCGATAAAGGTGAAATTTCTCCGATAACCGCCGCTTATTGAGGTGGGCAAGTCTATGACAGACAAGCCTTGACACCAACATCTTCCACACGATGACAGCCGTGAGATTTACGATTCTTGTACCCACTCATCCTATATAACAAAAGATAACGGTTGAAAATAGCTCCCGTTCCCGTGTTCGGGGCGGGAGCTATTTGAATATCTGAGCTTAGATGGAAACTGCATATATGGATTATAAATCAAACTTGAATGAAGATGAATACGAGGTTCTTTTATGAAAAGCAAAAAGCAAAAAACAAAATCCAATAAAGGGAATATAATCTTGTTTGTTGTCATTGATATTGTTCTTGTACTTGTCGGCGTTTACGGTATTTTCGTAAGCTCTACGGGCGGCATGGAATATATTAATTCACCTGATAAACGAATTGTAAATGCCAAAGTCGTAAGTGTAAAACACACATATGACAAAGACGATGACGGTGACATTACTGGAGAAAAGTGGATTGCGACTCTGCGATACACCGTTGATGACAAAGAATATAAAACAAAGGTACAATACTCAACTGAAACATACCGTGGTGAAACTGTGCGAATCGAGGTGTATAAAACCTCAAAAGGCGAGTTTAAAGTCTCAGGTACTAGTACAATCGGCTTTATTATTTCAGCATCAGTCTTGCTTTTTGGCACAGTCGGTTTGATCACAGAAAACAAGGAAAG